>JACCSM010000159.1 GCA_013698525.1 Rubrobacteraceae bacterium | reverse complement strand
CGCCCTCAGGAGGCGGAGGAAACCGCTCTCGGGTCTTTTCACAGAGCGTGCTCGTGCAGGTCCTCAACCCGAAGGTCGCGCTGTTCTTCCTGGCCTTACTGCCACAGTTCGTCGATCCTTCCAGGGGTGCTGCCTGGACGCAGGTGGTGGTCCTCGGTGCCACACTCGCCATTCTCGGTTTGTTCACGGACGGCCTCTACGCGCTGCTCGGCGGTACGGCTGGCGATTGGATCAGGAAGCAGAGCGCAGGCGCGGGCTTGCGGCGGGTCGGACGCTACGTGACGGGTGGGATCTACATAGCACTCGGCGCCGTAGCCGCAGTCTCGGGGAAGGATTAGGGAGGAAGGCATGGACTTCGGCGTCACGCTTCAGACTAACCCACCGGCGAGCCGGGTCGTCGAACTAACCAAAAAGGCCGAGGACCTCGGCTTTACGTACGCCTGGACCTTCGACTCGCACATACTCTGGCAGGAGCCCTACGTCATACACTCGCAGATGCTCTCGGCGACAGAGAGGATCATGGTTGGCCCCTTCGTCACCAACCCGGTCAGCCGTGACCCTTCTGTGACTGCCTCCACCTTCGCCACCCTCAATGACATGTTCGGCAACCGCACGATCTGCGGCATCGGACGCGGCGACTCGGTGGTGCGGGTCCTCGGCCGCAAGCCGACGACACTCAGGCAGCTCGAAGAGGCCATGCACGTCATCAAGGAGTTGGCCGAGGGGCGTGAGGCCGACTACTCAGGCGTCAAGGTCCGTATCCCCTGGGTCAGCGATGGGAAGCTCGACGTGTGGATGGCCGGCTACGGCCCCAGAGCCCTGAGCCTTATCGGGCGTAAGGCCGACGGTTTCATCCTGCAGCTAGCAGACCCCGTGATCCTGGAGTGGACCATGAAACACGTCCATGACGCGGCGAAAGAAGCCGGCCGCGACCCGAACGAAGTAAAGGTCTGCGTCGCGGCACCGGCCTACGTCGGAGACGACCTCGCCCACCAGCGCGACCAGTGTCGCTGGTTCGGTGGCATGGTAGGCAACCACGTAGCCGACCTCGTCGCACGCTACGGCGAGGACAGCGATGTGCCGCACGCGCTCACCGACTACATAAGGGCCCGCCAGGGCTACGACTACAGCCATCACGGCCAGGCCGGCAACCCCTCCACGGACTTCGTTCCCGACGACATCGTCGACCGCTTCTGCGTCCTTGGCACCGTCGAAGACCACGTAGAGAAGCTGATCGAGCTCAAGGACCTCGGCGCTGACCAGTTCAATGTCTACCTCATGCACGACGCGATGGAGGAGACGCTCGAAGCTTACGGAGAGGAGATCATGCCGGCGTTGGGTGCGAAGTCTACGGCGTGAGGGTTATTAACTACTCTACTCGTCTCTAGCCAGCCACGCGGCGTCAGCGAGGTCTTGAGGCCGACCCGTTGCCTGCTTGTTCTGCAATAGATGCTGTCTGCCGATCACCGGCACTTTCAAGCCGGCGACCTCTACCTCCTGACGCCCCGGCCATGCCTCCTCGAACTCTACAGCGTCTATGGAGGTTAGTATGTCTACGCGGCGTGGTGCGACGCCGATCTGGAAAACAGTCCCAGGCGTCTCGAAGTCGCGCGCCTCGATCTGATGTAGGGGAGCTCCGAAACGCGCCAGCGCATTCATGATGCGCGCTGCGTTACCCTCACTGGCCCTGACCCACAGGTCGATATCTCCTGTGGCTCTAACCTGTCCGTGTACGGCGAGTGCGTACGCTCCTACCAGCAGGTACTCAACGTTCTCTTCTGAGAAGGCGGACAGTATGTCTCGGTAGTCGGGATTGAGCAAAATCCCCTTCCTTGAAAGCCCAGGCGTCGAGCGTGAGCTGCCACATCATCGAGATACGCTCGGACGGCGTTGTTTTGTCGAGGCCTGCATCTGCACCTTGCTCGTGAAGCCTTCGAACCTTGACGTTGCGCCTCGATTCAACCATAGCGTAAATATAGCGCAATCGAGCATCTGCGCATCGTTTCGTCCGGCGCAGTAAGGGAGGGGGGTAGCGCTGGGTACCCTAGTTGTCATATTCTTCGCGGATGGGGAGGTGCACAATATAGATGAAACCCGAAGTTAGCATCGAGGGGCTGGGCTACCGGTACAGGGGGCAGCAGAAGCCCGCGCTCGATGGGGTGGACCTCGAGGTGGCCGAGGGGGAGTTCGTTGTCGTGATGGGGCCGTCGGGGTCGGGGAAGAGTACTTTGTGTGTCTCTCTCAACGGTCTGATCCCCCACTTCTTCAGGGGCAAGATGGAGGGAGAGGTGCGCGTCGGGGGGCGCTCCACCCGCGAGGGGAAGGTCGGGGAGTTCGCCCAGGAGGTGGGCCTCGTCTTCCAGGACTTCGAGGCCCAGCTCTTCTCGACGAACGTGGCCCTCGAAGTCGCCTTCGGACCAGAGAACTTCGCCGTGGGGCGCGACGAGATGGTCAGGCGCGTCGAGAGGGTGCTCGGGGAGGTGAGCCTCGAAGGGTTCGAGAACCGTACGCCGGCAACCCTCTCCGGTGGCCAGAAGCAGCGCCTCGCCATAGCCTCGGTCCTCGCCATAGAGCCGCGCATTCTGTGCCTGGATGAGCCGACCACGGACCTGGATCCCATCGGGAAACTTGGTATCTTCGAGATCGCCGAAGACCTCAAAGACCGCGACGACGTTACCCTCATCGTCGTCGAGCACGAGACCGAGGAGACCCTCGACGCCGACCGCATAATCGTTCTTCGGGAGGGCAAGATAGTCGCCGACAGGCCTGCCAGGGAGGTTCTCAGGGACGTAGAGCTTCTGCAGGAATCCAGCGTCATGCCGCTGCAGGTTACCCGCTACTTCCACGAGAAGGGATTGTGGCAGGGGCAGTTGCCCCTGACGCCCGAGGAAGGGGTCGCTGAGTTCAAGCGGCGGGGGTGGCGGGTGAGTCCGGATCGCCACAGGGAGCTGGTAGAGGCGGACGGAAGCAGGGAAGAGGGTTACGGAGAGCCGGTGATCGAAGTCGATGGGCTTACGCACCGCTACCCGAACGGGCTGGTCGCGCTGGACGGGGTGGATCTTACAGTAAGGCGGGGTGAGTTCCTGGCCATTCTTGGCCAGAACGGTTCGGGTAAGACCACGCTCGTCAAACACTTCAACGGGTTGCTGAAGCCCACCGAGGGCACGGTCTTGGCTGGCGGGGAGAAGACCACAGAACAGGGGTTGCGCCGGCTCGGCCAGACGGTCGGGTACGTCTTCCAGAACCCTGACCACCAGATCTTCTCGGACACCGTCTCCGATGAGGTGGCTTTCGGGCCGAAGATCAGGGGTATGAAAGAGGATGAGATCGAGGAGCGGGTCGAGGAGGCCCTCGCCGCCGTGAGCCTGGAGGGACGCGGTGACGAAGACCCGTTCGGACTCACCAAGGGCGAGCGCCAGCGGGTGGCGGTGGCTAGCGTGCTCGCCGTTCGTCCCGAGGTCCTGATTCTGGACGAGCCGACCACGGGCCTTGACTACGCCGAGCAGCGCAGCATGATGGACCTGGTCAGGAGTCTGAACGAGGCTGGCTCAACGATCATCGCCGTCACCCATACCATGTGGGTCGTCGCCGAATATGCTCACAGGGCGGCTGTGGTCAGGGACGGGAAGATCGCCCTGCAAGGCACCGTCAGGGAAGTCTTCGCGGAAGAGGATGAGCTGCGGGATGCCTCGCTCAGGCCACCGCACATCGTCTCGTTCGGGAACGCGTTGGGATACCCGGTGCTATCCGTCGAGGAGATGCTGAGAGTAACCGAGGAAGAAGGATAGATGGACCCGTCACTCTATCTCGACAGGGACACGTTCGTACACCGTCTGGATCCCCGGACGAAGATGTTCCTGCTACTCGGGATGTTCGTACTGGCGTTCGTGTTCACCGCCCCGCTTTATTTGCTGGCGGTGCTCGCGATAGTCCTGTTCTTCGGGTATCTATCGCAGTCATTGGCCAACCTCGGGCGCATCTGGTTCATCTTGCTCGCTATCGCCATCGTTAGCATCATTCTGTGGTCCATCTTCGGCAGCGGAGAGACCCCGCTTTTTCTGTTCGTGGAGCGCGAAGCATTCATCTACGGGGTGAGCATCGCGCTGCGCCTGGACGCGACGATCATAGCGGGCATGATCTTCCTCTCCACAACCCGCAACGAGGAGGTGGCCATAGGGCTGGTCCGGCTCGGGATACCCTACCGCTTCGCCTTCGCCGTCTCGACGGCCCTGCGGCTGGTCCCGATGATAGTCGCGACGGGCCTGACCATCAGCCAGGCCCAGAGGTCCCGCGGTCTCGACCTGGATTCCGGGAACATCATCCAGCGGATCCGTAAACACCTGCCGCTACTGGTGCCTGTCTTCGTTACGACGGTACGCTCGACCAACGTCTTCTCCATGGCGCTGGAGTCCAAAGGTTTCGGGGCCGGCTCCGGGCGCACGTTCTACCTGCACATCGCCATGGGCCGAAGGGACGCGCTGGTCCTGGTGGTGTTCGTGTTGCTTCTGGCCGGGTCCATCGCCTTGCGGGTAATGGGATACGGAGAGCTGGAAGGGTTTACTCTGTAGTGGGCAAGCTCTAAGGGGAGGTATGTGATGAAAGAAGTCTTCACGATGTGGCGGCACACCCAGCTGGTGGTGCTGACGGCCCTCAGCGCCGCCATCTACGCGGCGGTCCTGATCCCGTTCAAAGGTTTCCCCATCGTGCCAGGGTTTATCGAGCTCCGCCCGGCCAACGTGTTCCCCGTGGTATTCGGATTGCTGTTCGGCCCGGCGGGAGCCTGGGGGGCCGCGATAGGCAACCTCATCGGCGACTTCTTCGGCACTTTGAGCCTGGGGAGCCTCGCGGGATTCGTCGGGAACTTCTTCCTTGCCCTGCTGCCCTACAAGCTGTGGAGCGTGTACTTCCGTAGCGACGAGAACATGGAGCAGAACGTCAATTCAGGTAAGAAGCTCACGGTGTACATCGCTGTGGCCTTCCTCGCCTCGACCGTCTGCGCCCTCATCATCGCGTGGTTTATCGCTCTGCTCAGGCTCGTCCCTTTCACCATAGGCCTGATCTGCATCATCTCCAACAACGCCATAATGGCGATCGTGCTCGGCCCTGTACTCCTGCTCGCTCTCTACCCGCGGGTCAAGCGGTGGGGGCTCCTGTGGACGGAGATAATGGAGCCCGAGGAGGTCTCGGCCCCCAGGCTCAGGGGCATAGGTAGCGTCCTGGTCTGGGTCGGCGGTATCGGCGGCGCGGTCGTAGGCCTGATCCTCTCGCTCTCCGGCTATTCTCCTATGGGCGCCGGCGTCGGACTCGCTCTCATCCCGTTCCTGATCGTTATCGTCGTTGGCGCCTTTATGCTCGGCGGAAGGGAACAGGTGGAGGCGGCCCAGGAGATGATAGCCACCGAAGGAGATGAATCAGAGGCTTGAGGTAACTGCATGCAAGAATCCGTAGTCAGGGACCCTGCGCTCGCCCCCGACGGCCACAGGAAGATAGACTGGGCCGCCGAGCACTCACCGGTCCTCAACACCATCCGCGACAAGTACTTGAAGGACGGCACCTTCGAGGGCCTCGGCGTCGGCGTCGCCCTCCCCATAGAAGCCAAGACCGCCTACCTCACGGTCGTGCTCGCCGAGGCGGGGGCCGACGTCGCCGTGGCGAGTCCCGGCCCCTTCTTCGTGCAGGACGACGTGGCTGCGGCTCTGGCCGAGCGCGGCGTGACGGTCTACGCCTCCTCCGAGAACGACCCCGAAGACGCCGATAGGGAGCTGGAGCGGGTACTCGACCGGTCCGCGGGCGACAGGGAGGCCGTCCTTATAGACGATAGGGCCGGGTTGGTGCGCCTCGCTCACACGACGCGGCGAAACCTGCTGGAGCGTATCCGCGGAGCGTCGGAGGAGACGACGAGCGGGGTGGCGAAGTTCAGGGCCATGGAGCGGGAGGGAATCCTCGAGTTCCCCGTAATAGCGGCGAACGACGCCAGGTGCAAGTACCTCTTCGATAACCGCTACGGGA
>JACCSM010000136.1 GCA_013698525.1 Rubrobacteraceae bacterium | reverse complement strand
CTCGTGAGGACGTTCTTCAGCTCCAGCATATCGTCTTCGGAGAACGCATCGCGGCCTGCATCGGGTACGAAGTTCATCACGCGTCCGTCCGAGTAGCGGACGACGATCCGGGTAACCCCGATGCCCTGTTCCGCGGGCCCGTGCGCCTTCCTGGTTCGCTCTATACCGTGCAAATCTTCCTCCTCTAGTTCTTCTTGCCTTTGCGAATGCTGTGGGCTACGGAGTCGAGGTAAGCCGCCATCTGGTGCAGCTCGTAGGACTCGAACTCGTCGCGCTGCTTGGGTCGCAAGATGTCCTCGTCGCCGTTGTCGAACTCGATGACGATCTCCTTTATGCCGTACGCGTCCATGTTGCTACCCGCCACGTCCAGCGGACTGCCCCGCCACTGCCTGTCTGTTCCTTCCATCACCCGCTCCTTCCCTCGGCCTGAACATCTGCGCGGCTCTCTGGTTTTCGATCCTCGTACGAATACTAGAGTATCGGACGCGCCAGCGTAAGTCAGAGCGGCCACAGGGGGCTCGCCGCCACGAGCAGTGGGGCGAAAAGGAGCGCTGGGAGCATGTTCGCCACCCTGACCTCCTTCAGGTCGAGCAGCCCCAGGCCAAGGCCGAAGATCAGGATACCTCCTGTCGCGGTGGTCCCTGAGATCATGGGCCCCGTTACGACCGCGTCCAGAAACCCGGCCCCGAGCGTCAGCGAGCCCTGCACCATGAGGACCGTCCCGGCCGAGAGCAGCACGCCCCATCCAAGCACGGAGGCGAAGGCTAGCGCCGCGATAAAGTCGAGGGTGCTCTTGAGGGCGAGGAGGCTGTAGTCACCATTCAGGCCGTTCTGAAACGAGCCGATAACCGTCAGCGGCCCGACGCAGAACAGGAGGCTCGTTGTCACAAAAGCCCGGCTGACAGAACTCTCGCCCTTCGAGAACCTCCTCTCCAGACGATCTCCCAACCGCCTGAGCCGTGCGTCTATGTCAAGGAGCTCCCCGACAATGAGACCCAGGATTACGCTGACCAGCGGCACGAGCACGTTGTCGTACTTCAGGAAGTTCGCGACGCCGACAAGCAATGTTACGATGCCGATAGCCTGCACCGCAGTCGAGCGCATGCCTTCGGGTAGCTTCGCGCCTGCGAGAATACCGATGCTCCCGCCGGCTAGCACGGCGAAAACGTTGATCGCTGTTCCGATACCCACGGGAGCCAGAAGTATATGACATAACCGCCTCCGGCACCCACGATCCGTACAGCACTCCCCGGATCTGTCGAACCATCAAAGTAGAACATCGTCCGCCGGGTGCCTGCGGCCCGTTACCCCGGGTCTTCGGTCTCCGGCGTACGGCGGCCCTGGTGCGGCCCAGGCTTGTGACCGGGGAGCAGGAGCACGAACGTGGAGCCCACGCTCACCTTGCTCCTGGCTTCTAGGGTGCCCCCGTGAGCCTCGGCGATCTGGCGGGCGATGGAGAGACCAAGGCCCGCTCCCTCCTCGGCACGTGCCGCGTCCGCCCTGAAGAAGCGTTCGAAGACAAGGGGCAACTGATCCTCTGGGATCCCGACCCCCGTATCAGTGACCGTTAGCGCGACGCTGCCGTTATTCTCCTCTACCCCGACCGTAACGCTCCCACCTTCCGGCGTGTACTTCACCGCGTTGTCGAGGAGGATGGAAGCCACCTGCAGTATGCGCTCCCGATCGAAGGTGGCCATAACCTCGTGCTCGCCGGGAACGTACTCGACAGAAACTTTGCCGTCAGCGGCACCCGAGGTCTCGGTCGCCTCCTTCGCGACCGCGCCGAGGTCGTGACGACCGACCTCCATGGGTGCATCCTCATCCCCGCGGGTTAGCGTGAGGAGAGCTTCGATCAGGCCGCGCATCCTCCCGGCCTCCTTGCGGATGGCGCCGACGCTCCGATGCGCCGTCTCTCTGTCTCCTTCGAGGGCCCACTCGTCGAGCATCCTGGCGTGCCCGCTTATGGAGGTAAGGGGGGTCCTCAGCTCGTGGCTCGCATCGGCGGCGAAGCGCCGCTGGCGCGAGAGCACCTCCTCCCTGCGGACGAAGGCGGTCTCCAGGCGCGAGAGCAGACCGTTTATCGTGATGACCAGACGTCCGATCTCGTCTTTGGAGTTGGCCACGGGCAGCCGCTTGGAGAGATCTCCCTCGCCCATCCTGCTGGCGGCGCTGGTCACGGCGTCCACCGGCCTCAGGGCAGCTCCCGCCAGCTGGTAGGCGCCACCGATGGACAGGAGAAAGGCCGCCACGATGACGAACGCCAGCACGGTTCCGAAAATCTCGAGGATCTCCTCGGTTTCGTTGTAGGACTTGCCAAACTCAACCACTCGAGCGGGGCGAGCCGAAGGGTCCATCGCTACGGCGTAGACGTAGTAGTCATCATCCCCCAGGCGCACTCTCTTATCAGAGGCGTCCTGCCCGTTTTTGAGCGCCTTACGCCACACGTCGAAATCGGCGGCTGAGCCTTCCGCCGGGAGATTGAACTCATCGATGACCTTGCCGTTTTTGCCCCGGACGATCGCGGCGACGCTGTCGTCGAATAAGATCTGGTCGTCATCGCTGGGGGCAGTGCTCAAGTCGTCTCCCCCCTCGATGGCCTGGGCCACGGCCTCCGCCCGATTCGTGGCGGTGTCTTCGACGTCCTTGTGCAGCGTCCCTCTGATCAGCAAGTAGAGTGTTAGGCCCAGGGTGAGCAGTATCACCCCGATCACCAGCGCGATGAACAGCGTAAGACGCCACCGGATCGGCAAGACGGGCTACGCTCCCTTCAAGGTGTAGCCCGCCCCACGCACGGTGCGGATCAGCTGCTCCTCACCAGGGGCGTCCACCTTTCTCCTGAGGTAGCCGACGTAGACGTCGACCAGGTTGGTCGTAAGGGCGAAGTCCTCTCCCCAAACGCGCGAGAGCAGGAGATCTCGGGAGAGCACCCGGCGATCATTCTGGGCCATGAACTCGAGCAGCTCGTACTCGCGGGCCGTCAGCTCGATCTCCCTCTCCCCCCGC
The DNA here is from genome assembly GCA_013698525.1 of Rubrobacteraceae bacterium. GTDB lineage: Bacteria > Actinomycetota > Rubrobacteria > Rubrobacterales > Rubrobacteraceae > Rubrobacter_D. The sequence goes on along the minus strand of JACCSM010000136.1, from coordinate 840 downwards.
CTCACCTCCCGGGTGGAGGTGTTGATCTCCAGGTCGGCCACACGCAGTATCTCGTCTCCCTCGATCCTCCTTAGCAGCGCACGGATGCGTGCGAGGAGTTCCTCTATTTCGAACGGCTTGGTCAGGTAATCGTCCGCGCCGCGATCGAGGCTGTGGACCTTGTCGAGCGTGGCGTCGCGGGCTGTCAGCATGATCACAGGCACCCTATTGCCCCCCTCGCGCAACCGCTTGAGGACCCCGACCCCGTCCAACCCCGGCAACATGATATCTAGGACGATCAAAGCAGGCCCGAACATCTGCGCCTCCTCCAGGGCGGTGAGACCATCGTAGGCGCACCGTACTAGAAAGCCAAGGTGTTCAAGCTCGGGTTGGACGAAGCTGGCGATCGAACGGTCGTCCTCCACCAACAGTATCTTGGTGCCTAGTATCATCCACTCCTCTTTGGGCTCTGGATAGGTATTGTACTCCCGGCCTTTAGTGTGTGGGCCTCCGGCGCTTCCCCCCGCTGGGCGCAACGGACAGTGAGAATCCTCCAGCGCGCGCAAAGCTGCGGGTCTGCGCTCCTTGCGCCACAGTGCCCCTCCGTTTTATCTGCCCAGTCTGTTCTCATCTGCCGGCGGCTATCTGCGGTTGCACGAGGGTCCACCCTAGACACTCTCTCTGAGAGGGAGATGAGAACCTGCCAAGCAGCCCCGCCGCCGAGCGGTCCCGCAGGGGCTCGTACGGCGAGGAGGTTCTTGCGATCGTAATTAGGGTTTGGAAGTCTGTATAATTTCGGATCGTCATAGCCGTCTTCGCGGGAGTCTTCTAACTTGGATCTCTACGAGTATCAAGGGAAAG
>JACCSM010000133.1 GCA_013698525.1 Rubrobacteraceae bacterium | reverse complement strand
CCGCCGGGAGGCGCTGGTCTGACAATGGCCCTCCATTCAGCTCTGTGGGGCTAGCACTTGTGGCGCTCTCCCGGCGTCGCTTTCGGCCCCGCTACGAGCATAAGGTTATCCTATGAGCACTTCAGCTTTTCAGGTATTGCCGTCGGAGCGAACTCTCAATGAGTAGGTGCTCCTCTGGGATTCACTCAAGCGCACGAGCGTCCCGCCACACTACACATAGCTGACCGGCTGACAAGCCGCCTGCAAGACGGCGTGCTGAAGTGCTGAAGTGCGCGAATATGGGAGGCAGAGCCTCCCATATTCGCATCACACTCCTTTGCCGAGGATGCTGTGTAGCCAGGCGTGGAGTTTCGGGCTCAGGCGGGAGACGGAAGGGACTTTGCCTCCCAGGTAGGCGCCGAGCTGGGAGGCGAGGGCGTAGGTCGCCGCGCCGAGCAGGAGTTTTGGCTTCTTTTCGGGTGCGGGTTCCTCGCGCCTGAGGAGGGTGTAGACGTGGCGGGTCGAGTAGGGTACGCCGAGGATCAGGCGCGGCAGGCTCGGCACCATGCGGGCCCCGAAGAGCTCCTCGAGGACGAGCTGGTCTACGTAGTGGCGTCTTAGGTCGTAGAGGGCGCCGCGCTCGTGGGAGTGGACGACGACCGAGCGCGGCTCGTAGACGATCGTGTACCCCGCCTCGACCACCTTCTTGCCCCAACGCAGGTCCTCAGCGAAGTCAGCCTCGCCGAACGGGAACTCCTCCCAGACCGAGCGGCGCAGGCAGGAGCTCACGTTGTCGAAGGCGGCTATGCGCCGCCTTTGGGCTGGCGGCAGCCCGCTGTAGATCTCGGGGTCCCGGATCTCCTGCTCCCGCCTCTCGGAGCCTGCGACGGCGAGGTTGCCGACCAGCGCGCGGGTCATGACACCGGCGTAGGGCCTTGGGATGTGGCGGCCGTAGACAGCTGCGACCCGCACGTCTTTGTGCAGGTTCTCTAACATATCGGCCAGCCACCGTTCACCGAGCGGCACGGCGTCCTGGACGGTAAGGGCCACGTATTCTCCTGATGATAATGAGATCCCAAGGTCACGCGTCGTGCCGTGGTTGAAACTAGCTTTCGAAACGCTGTGCAAGACCGCGCCGTGCCTTGCGGCAAGCTCCTTGGTGCCGTCGGTCGAGCCGGAGTCGACGACGACGACCTCCAACTCGAAGTCCCCTCTCTGGGCGTCGAGCTTGCGCAGCAGCTCCCCGAAGTCGGGGCCGGCGTTGAAGGTGGGTATGACGACCGAGACCTTCTCAGCCAATATTACGGCGCTTCGCCAGAGTAATACTCTTCGAGCAGGGGGGCCGTTATCCTCTCGACCTGCTTTATCTGCTTGGGGGTGAGGTCCTCCCGCCAGCCTCCCGGGGTGGCCTTGCGGTAGAACTTGCCCCCGCCCTTCTTCTTCTCAGGGATGTTCTCCCAGGAATGTTTCTCGACGGCCCGCGCCAGCCCACCCTCGTTCACAGGGATACCGAGCGTCGAGTAGATGCGCCGCATGGTGCCGAGGGTGTCGGCCCTGAGGTCCTCGTAGCGAACCATGACCTTAGGACCCTTGTGGGCGTCGTAGGCCTTTTTGGCGTTGCCTGCGTGTTGCATGTAGACGTTCGCCCAGCGCCTCGTGAACGCGTCAGGGTTGTTGTCTGGCAGCGAATCGCGCTTCCATCCGCCTTTATCCTTGCGCTCGTAGAGCCAGTTTCCCTTTCTGGCCCCGTCGAGCGTGGAGGACACCACGTCTCTCGGGTCCCGGATCAGGAGTATCATGCGGCTCTCTGGCAGGGCTTCCATGAGCAGGGGGGCCCCGACCGAGCCGTTCGGCTCCTTGACTATTAGGTAATGGTCGGTGCCGAGGCGGGGTCTTGCATAGCCCGCGCCGTCGAGCACGAAGTTCCTTATGGAGTGGATCCAACCCCTGCGGGTCGCGTCGGCCATGACGAAGTCGGGGCGGAGAAGGTTCGCCGTCTGCGCCCTGCGATGAAAGTTGCCGAAGAGCTGGCCAACCATAGGCTCCTCCCAGACCAGATGCCGGCTCGGATCTCCCATCATGCTCCTGAGCCAAGTGCTGCCGCTGCGCCCCGAACCGAAGATCCAGACGATGTTCTCCGGTCTTACACCGGTGGTGGGAGCGCCAGCGATGCTCCTCCGCAACCCTGCGGCCCGCAGGGGGACCTCCCTGTACTTGCCAGCCAGCCAGCGGCGCCCCCGGCGCAACGCGCCGCGCGAGCCCTCGATCGTTCTCCTGATCCCGGTCCCCAACCCTACCAGCCGCCGTCCTTCTCGTAGCCGAGCCGGATCAACAGCTCCCCGGCCTCCTCTTTGTAGACCTGCCTGTCGCGCTCGTCGAACAGGTTCTTCCAGTCGCCCGCGACACCCTTACGGTAGAAGGAGGAGGGATCCTCCTCGCCCCGCTCACGACCCTTGGAGAGCTTCTCGAAGCTAGCCTGGCTAACGCAACGCTCCACCAGCGTCTCG
>JACCSM010000068.1 GCA_013698525.1 Rubrobacteraceae bacterium | reverse complement strand
CACCCGCGTCGAGGTCCAGATGAACTACTGGGACCCGCCGGGAGGCAAGGCTGGTGAGGTTGCCTCCAGGATCGTCACCAACCCCCAACTGATGGTCCAGCAGGACCTGCAAAATCTCAAAGAGATCCTGGAGGGCACGGCGACCCCCGAGGACATCCAGCAACGCCCCGCAGCCGCCACCGCCCAGAGCAGCGCCGTGGCGTTCCTGACCTCGGGTACCGGCCTTCTGGTGCTCGGCGGGGGGCTCGTTCTGTGGCTACTACTCCGCAGGCGCGGCTCCGCTCGCCGCAAGTCCCGCATCATCTTCGAGTTCTAAGAGTGGCTGGCGGAAGGCCCCAGGCCTTCCGCCAGCCGCTCTTAGAACTCGAAGATGATGCGGGACTTGCGGCGAGTGGAGCCGCGCCTGCGGAGTAGTAGCCACAGAACGAGCCCCCCACCGAGCACCAGAAGGCCGGTACCCGAGGTCAGGAACGCCACGGCGCTGCTCTGGGCGGTGGCGGCTGCGGGGCGCTGCTGGATGTCCTCGGGCGTCGCCGTGCCCTCCAGGATCTCTTTGAGATTTCGCAGGTCCTGCTGCACCATCAACTCGGGGTTGGCGACGATCCTGGAGGCAACCTCACCAGCCTTGCCACCCGGCGGGTCCCAGTAGTTCATCTGGACCTCGACGCGGGTGCGCTCAGCGTCCAGCTCTTGGAAGCGTACCTGGCCCGACGTCTGGACCTGGCCGTTCTCGGTGTTCCACCCTATCGCCTCGTTGGGCTTGTTCTGAGTCGTCTTGGCGTCAAACTCGAGCTTGGTTCCCAGAGGACCCTTGACCACCCAGTGGGTCGTGTCGGGACCAGTCGGATGGATTTCCTCTACGTTGGTCATGAATTGAGGCAGGTTCTCCAGGGTCTTCCAGTAATCGTAGACCTTCTCGACCGGAGCCACCACCTCTATGCTACCTTCGACTCGCTGCGGCATCTGTCCTCCCGTGTCTTTTGCGATTATCCAAGCGGATTTCTTACCCCTCTCGCCAATGGATAAACCAGCCATCTCATGATCGACACAAAAAGACCGGGTCCCGTTTGAGACGGGACCCGACGATATGGTGTGTTGTGAAGTCTCTACGTGCTAGGCGCTTCTCCTCTGGTCCTTATGCTTGCCTTCGGCGAACTCCTCGACGATCTTGGAGCAGAACGCCGGCAGGTCGTCGGGGTTGCGGCTCGTGACTAGACCCTGGTCCGTAACGACCTCCTCATCTACCCAATTGCCGCCCGCGTTGCGGATGTCCGTCTGGAGGGTCGGGTATGACGTCAGGGTGCGTCCCTTCACTACGTCGGCTTCGACGAGCGTCCACGGACCGTGGCAGATCACACCTACCGGCTTGGCCTGCTCGAAGAAGGCATGCACGAAGTTCACTGCTTCGTCGCTACCACGCAGGTTGTCCGCACCCACGGTGCCGCCGGGCACGATCAGACCGTCGTACTCATCGGCGGAGACCTCCGAAAACGTCTTCTCCACTGTGAACGTGTCACCGGGATTAACGTCGCTGTTCATGGTCTGGGCGTCTCCTGTCTGGAGGCCTACGACGTCGACCGTGGCTCCTGCGTCCTCTACGGCCTTCTTCGGCTCCTCGAACTCGGCTTGCTCGCTGCCTACCGGCGCCAAAAGGATGGCTATCTTCTTGCCCTGTAACTCGTTGGCCATTGGGGTGCTCCTTTCGATCTACTTACACCCTTGGGATACCCGACGAGGACAGTGGCTAAACGGTCGGGACGGTTGCTTTGTGAAAGCGTTACAAGCTCTTTACGAGCGGATCAGTATCTCAGGACCGTCAGGACCTAGCACGAAGGTCTCCTCGGCCTTGGCGCCCTCTAGCGAGGGGTTCCAGGCGAAAGCCTGGCCCTCCCTTATCTCCTGGTGCGTCCCGGGCGTCGCGATGAGCTCCCGCGACGCATAGCCTGTCATCCCTCCCTGATGGTGATCCCTCCAGCCTTCAGCGAAGCCGGCCTCGCCGTAGAAGCGGCGGCAATCCTCGAAAGCCTGTGCAAGGGTACGTCCCTCTCGGGTCGCCTCCTCCCTCATGCGGCTCAAGACCTCCTCGCAGGCGTCCTGACGTCTGGCCGTCTGTGGGTCTGGCTCTTCGAAGTAGATCATGCGCGTAAGGCTCACGAAGAGACCGCCGCGCTCGGCGCAGACGACGAGCATAGCCTGCCTTCCCAGGGGTCCGCCGTGCGGGATAGGATGCCGGTAGCGTACGAGCCGCTCCTCAGAGGCGGCGAGGAGGACGGGGACGAATATATCGCGCTTGAGGCACGCCGCCGATAGCTCCGCCGCAGCCTCCAGTTCGTCCGTGTCCGGCGAGAGAGAGCCTGCGGCCTCGGATACCGCGTGGGCTGTGTCGGCGCCGAGCCGCCGGTAGTCTTCGATCGCGTCCCCGTCGAGGACGTAGCGCAGAGGTGGGATCTCGGCTGACAGGTCCGGGCCAGACGTGGAAGGAACGTCCGTCCCCACACCGGCGCCGGTCAACTCTTTCAGGAGGGCGGCGGGCTCTTCGTGCCAGGGGTGCTCGACCACCTCCATCACCGGCGTCTGCTCCTCGCGCATCCTTGGTGCTTCGATGTTGTTCGTCAGGATGTAGGCATCGTCCGTGGTGACCAGGACGCTGGCCACGCCGACGGGGTCGCCGTGGTCCACCCTATTGTCCGCGCCGCCCGTGTACCAGGCGAAGTTCGCCGGACTGCTCAGGAGGAGCGCCCCTACGCCGTGCCCGTCCATCAATTCCCGCAAGCTACGATCTCTCGACTCCCTGCTCATCTACGTCCCTCCCAACGGTATAGCATGTCAGCACGCTCCGGCTTCGCCTTCGCTTGTCAGCACTTCAGCTTGTCAGCTTGTTGTTTTCGCTCGTCGCCGATCGCTCGCAGGCGGGTGCGTGATTCACAGTGGGTCGATACTCGTGCAAATCGGTCTAATCTGCAAGCTCCGCTCCTGCCGCAGGGACGAACTCGTAGAAGGCGGGCTCCTCGAAC
>JACCSM010000056.1 GCA_013698525.1 Rubrobacteraceae bacterium | reverse complement strand
TGCAGTGCTCCTTCTGCGGTAAGAGCCAGCGTCAGGTCAGGAAGCTCATCGCGGGCCCTGGCGTCTATATCTGCGACGAGTGCATCGAGCTGTGCAACGAGATCATCGACGAGGAGTTCTCGGGGCCTGAGGTCCTCAAGGACGACGATCTTCCCAAGCCGAGGGAGATCAACCGCATCCTCAACGAGTACGTGATCGGCCAGGAGGACGCAAAAAGGGTCCTGGCCGTCGCCGTCTACAATCACTACAAGCGCATCCAGATGGGCCCGGAAGCCACAGATGGTACGGAACTCCAGAAGTCCAACATTTTGCTCGTCGGACCGACGGGCTCGGGCAAGACGCTCCTCGCCCAGACGCTCGCCAAGATCCTCAACGTCCCCTTCGCCATAGCCGACGCGACGGCCCTGACCGAGGCCGGCTACGTCGGCGAGGACGTCGAGAACATCCTCCTCAAGCTCATCCAGGCCGCCGACTTCGACGTGAAGAAGGCCGAGACCGGGATAATCTACATCGACGAGATCGACAAGGTCGCCCGCAAGGCGGATAACCCTTCGATCACGCGCGACGTCTCCGGCGAAGGCGTGCAGCAAGCCCTCCTCAAGATCCTCGAAGGCACGGTCGCGAGCGTACCACCACAGGGCGGGCGCAAGCACCCGCATCAGGACTTCCTCCAGATAGACACGAAGAACGTCCTGTTCGTCTGTGGCGGCGCGTTCGGGGGACTCGAAGAGATCATCCGCCAGCGCATCGGCAAGAAGAGCATAGGCTTCGGCAGCGACCTCGACTCGCGCCTCAAGCAGGAGCCCGACTCCATCCTGCAGTTCGCGCTACCCGAGGACCTCCTGAAATACGGCCTGATACCCGAGTTCGTCGGACGTCTGCCCGTGATCTCCACCCTGCGCAGCCTGGAGGAGGCCGACCTGGTACGCATCCTCACCGAGCCGAAGAACGCCCTCGTGAGGCAGTACAGGCAGTTCTTCCGCTATGACAAGGTGGATCTTACCTTCACGGACGATGCCCTCGGCGCCATAGCGGAGCTCGCACTCGAGCGGGGGACGGGGGCCCGCGGCCTAAGAAGCATCCTCGAGTCAGCCCTTCTTCCCACGATGTACGAGCTTCCGAGCCGCTCGGACGTGAACAAGTGCGTCGTCGACGTCGATACGGTCAAAGACGGTGTTCAGCCGTCACTGGTAACGGGCTCCCAGAAGAAGTACTCCTACGACGACGAAGAGACCGCCTGAAAACTCCTTGAGTAGCGCACAGATACCAAAAACATACGACCACCGCGCCGTCGAGGGCCGCTGGTACGAAGAGTGGGAGCGCAGCGGGGCGTTCGACGCAGACCCGAACCCCGAGAAAGAGCCCTATTGCATCGTCGTACCGCCTTCGAACGTTACGGGCGCGTTGCACATGGGCCACGCGCTAAACGGTTCCATACAGGACACCCTCATCCGGCGCGCCAGGATGAAGGGCTTCGAGACCCTGTGGCTTCCTGGCGTCGACCACGCCTCGATAGCGGTCCAGAACGTCGTCGAGCGCAAGCTCATGCGCGAAGAGGGTAAGTCGCGGTGGGACCTCGGGCGTGAGGCTTTCGTCGAACGCTGCCGGAAGTTCGCCCTGAAGACGCGGGAGCAGATACTGGGCCAGTACAAGCGCCTCGGTGCCTCACTAGACTGGCGCCGCCTCCGCTACACCATGGACGACGACTACGTCGACGCGGTCCTCACGGCCTTCATCCGGCTGTACGACGAGGGTTTGATCTACCGCGGCAACCGCATCACCAACTGGTGCCCTCACGACCGCTCGGCCATCTCGGACCTCGAGGTCGACTACGAGGACGTGGAGGGCAAGCTCTACGGCATCCGCTATCCCTTCGTTGACGGCAAGGGCCCCGGTCCCGACGGAGAAGAGTACGCCCAGGTTTACTCCACTCGTCCGGAGACGATGCTCGGTGACGTTGCGCTCGTCGTCAACCCGGAGGACCAGCGTTACCTGAACCTCGTAGGCCGCAGGGTCGAGGTGCCTTTTGTCGAGCGAGAGATAGAGGTCTTCGCCGACGAGCACGTAGACCCCGAGTTCGGGACAGGAGTCCTCAAGGTCACCCCGGCTCATGACCCAAACGACTTCGAGATAGGGCAGAGGCTTGGTCTCGACCCCGTCAACGTCATGAACCCTGACGGCACGATCAACGGCGCAGGCGGTCCTTTCGAATGGATGAGCCGCGAGGAGGCCCGTGAGGCGGTCGTAGAGGAGCTGGACGGGTCGGGGCTACTCGGCGGTGTCAGCCCTTACGCCTTCAGGGTCGGGCATTGCAACAGGTGCGGGGCGGTAATCGAGCCGTGGCTCTCGGAGCAGTGGTGGTGCTCGATGAGGCCGCTCGCAGAGCCAGCCATAGAGTCGCTGAAAAGCGGTGAGATCTCGGTCTACCCCGACTCCTGGCGGCGCGAGACCATCAGGTGGCTCGAGAACATCCGCGACTGGAACGTCTCCAGGCAGCTCTGGTGGGGGCAGCGCATACCCGTATGGTACGGCCCTGATGGGGAGGTCGTTG
>JACCSM010000053.1 GCA_013698525.1 Rubrobacteraceae bacterium | reverse complement strand
ATAGAGACGCTCCTGCACGCCTTCGTGCCTTACGCGCAGGTGGACCACACGCACCCTGATGCGATCAACATGATCTGCTGCGCGGAAGGCGGCGAGGATCTCGCGCGCGAATGCTTTGGGGAGGAGGCGGTCTGGATCCCCTACATCAGACCAGGCTTTACCCTCTCGAAACAGGTGGGCGAAGCCGTAAAGAACAACCCTGACGCGAAGTTCGTCCTGCTCGCCAAGCACGGCCTCGTAACCTGGGGGGAGACCCACGAGGAGAGTTACGGCCGCACCATCGAGGCCATAAACCGGGCCGCCGAGTTCGTCGCCGGCCGGGCCGGCGAACCGTTCGGCGGAAGAAAGGTCGAACCACTGGCGTTCGATCGGAGAGAAGCCTTGCTCGCCGAAGTCCTGCCGGCGCTGCGCGGGGCGCTCTCGTCGGGGCTCGAGGAGTCGTCACACAAGATTCTGCGTCCCGACTACACCTCAGAAGACGTCCTCGCTTTCGTCTGCGGGCGCGACTCCAGAGGTCTCTCCCAGGTTGGCGCGGCCTGCCCTGACCACCTGGTAAGGACGAAGGTCAGACCCCTGTGGGTGGACTTCGACCCCGAGAACGAGGGCACGGATGAGCTCGAAGCGAAGCTCCGCGAGGGTGCGGCGCGTTACAGGGAGGATTACGAGGCGTACTTCTCGCGCCACGAAGAGGCTGATGAGGAGATGTTCGACCCCAACCCGAGGATCGTCCTTATAGAGGGTCTCGGCCTCGTCGCCGCAGCGAACAATGCCAAAGAAGCGAACCTCTCCAGGGACTTCGCCTACAGGGCCATCAACGTCATGCGCGGCGCCAACGCCCTCGGCGGCTACGTCTCCCTCACGGAAGAAGAATCCTACGCCGTCGAGTACTGGCCGCTCGAGCTCTACAAGCTCACCCTCACACCGCCTCCTGACGAGCTCGCCGGTAGGGTCGCCTTCGTCACGGGCGGGGCCGGCGGCATAGGCAGCGCCGTAGCCAGGTCGCTGGCCTCGCGCGGGGCTTGCATCGTGGTCTGCGACCTCGACGAGGCGGGCGCGGGCGAAGTCGCAGAGAGCCTCCCTGAACCCGGCATCCCGGCGAGGGCTGACGTTACCGATGAGGGCGAGGTGGTCGGCGCCTTCCGGCGCGCGGTCCTCGAGTACGGCGGCGTTGACGTCCTCGTCTCCAATGCTGGCCTCGCCTCGAGCGCCCCCATCGAGGAGACGAGCGTCGAGATGTGGGACAAGAACCACGCGGTCCTGGCGAAGGGATACTTCCTCGTCGCGCGCGAGGCCTTCCGCATTATGAGAGAGCAGGGTGTTGGTGGCAGCCTCGTCTTCGTGGCCTCCAAGAACGCCCTGGCGGCAGGCAAGAACGCAAGTGCTTACTCCTCGGCGAAGGCGGCCGAGTTGCATCTGGCGCGGTGCCTTGCCGAGGAAGGGGGGGCCGGGCGCATCAGGGTAAACACCGTCAACCCCGATGCGGTGTTGCAGGGGTCCAGGATCTGGGATTCAGGCTGGCGTGAGGAGCGCGCCGCCGCGTACGGTATACAGCCGGATGAGCTCGAAGACTACTACCGCGAGCGCAACGTCCTGAAGCTGAACGTATTGCCCGAGAACGTCGCCGAGGCCGTGCTCCACTTCGCCTCAGAGGCGCGCTCCTCGAGAAGCACCGGCAACGTCCTCAACGTCGACGGCGGTGTGAAAGACGCGTACCCGAGATAGATCCGAAAGGAGGATGATACAGGTGACGGGGGAGCGTGAGCGGCGGGCCAAAGTCGGGGTCTTCGGAATCGGGCTCGAGGCCTACTGGGAACAGTTCGACGGACTCGAAGAGAGGCTGGAAGGCTACCAGCGGAGCGTCGAGGAGCGGATCGGCCAGTGGGCAATGGTCGTCTCTCCCGGCCTCGTCGACACCGGCCAGAAAGCGCACGCCGCGGGCGAATTCTTCGCGGAAGAGAGGGTGGATCTCATCTTCTGCCACGTCGCCACCTACGCGACGAGCTCGCAGGTTCTCCCCGCAGTCCAGAGAGCTGGTGTCCCCGTCGTCGTCCTCAACCTCCAGCCAACCTCTTCACTGGATTACGAGAACATGGATACGGGCGAGTGGCTCGCCAACTGCTCGGCCTGCTGCGTGCCAGAGATCTCCAACGCCTTCGAGCGCGCGGCCATCCCTTTCAACGTCGTCTCGGGCACGCTCCACGAAGATGAGAACGCCTGGACCGAGATAGAAGAGTGGTGCCTCGCGGCCACGGCGGTAGGAACACTTCGCGGCAGCCGCTTCGGCTTCCTCGGCCACACCTACCCTGGGATGCTCGACATGTACTCGGACTTCACCATGCACCAGGCCCAACTCGGTCTCCACGTCGAGGTCCTCGAGATGGACGATCTGCACGACCGCGTGGAGGATGTTCCGGAAAATGCTGTCGCAGCCAGGCTCGAAGAGACCCACGAGACCTTCGAAGTAGACGAGAGTGTAGACGAAGAAGATCTCCAGTGGTCCGCCCGCGTCTCCGCCGGCCTCGACCGCCTCGCCGAGGACTTCGACCTCGACGCCCTCGCCTACTATTACAGGGGGACTAACGGCAGCATCTACGAGCGGCTCGGCGCCGGTCTCATCCTAGGCAACTCCTTGCTTACCGCGCGCGGCATTCCGGCCTCAGGAGAAGGAGACCTCAAGAACGCCGTCGCCATGAAGGTTATTGACTCTATAGGGGCAGGCGGATCTTTCACCGAGTTCTACGCCATGGACTTCGACGATGGCTTCATCCTCATGGGCCACGACGGTCCGGGGCACGTCGCCATCAGCGACAGCAAACCGGTGCTGCGGGGCCTCGGCGTCTACCACGGCAAAGCCGGCTACGGCATCTCCGTGGAGTTCGGCGTCAAGACTGGACCCGTCACCATCTTCGGCGTAACCCAGACTCGCGAAGGCAACCTCAAGATGCTCGCAGCCGAAGGCGAGTCGCTGCCAGGACCGACGATGAGGATCGGTAACACCAACAGCAGGCTCAGGTTCA
>JACCSM010000034.1 GCA_013698525.1 Rubrobacteraceae bacterium | reverse complement strand
CTTCGTAGGCATCGACTATACGCATGACGAGGTCGCTGCGCACGATGTCGTCGCGCCTCAACCCTACGAATGATACGCCTTCTACGTCCGTGAGCGCGTTCCTGGCGTCTTGCAGGCCGGTTATGCGGCCTTTCGGGAGATCCACCTGAGTTATGTCGCCCGTGATGACCATCTTGGAGCCGAAGCCGAGGCGCGTGAGGAACATCTTCATCTGCTGAGGTGTGGTATTTTGCGCCTCATCCAGGATGATAAACGCGTCATTAAGGGTTCTCCCTCTCATGAAAGCCAGGGGTGCTATCTCGATTATACCGCGCTCCAGGTGCGCATGGAACCTGGCCGGGTCGACCATCTCGTAGAGTGCGTCGTAGAGCGGCCTGAAGTAAGGATCTACCTTGGCCATCACGTCGCCAGGCAGGTACCCGAGCGACTCACCCGCCTCGACGGCAGGCCTGGTCAGTATGATCCTGGACACCTCTCCTCTATTCAGGGCCTCGACGGCCAGTGCCACGGCCAGGTAAGTCTTACCCGTCCCCGCCGGGCCGATGCCGAAGACGACCTGATGCTGGCGAATGGCATCGGTGTACGCCTTCTGGTTGCGGGTCTTCGGCGCGACCCGCCGCCCGCGGTGCGTGAGGATCACATCCCCTAGCACCTCCCGCCCGCCGCCATCATCGGCCATCTTGTAGAGGCGCTCGGCGGTCTCCGGCGTTGGGTGGTGCCCCTCCTCGGCGAGCCCGACCAGACCATCGAAGACGGCCTCGGCCTTCTCCACAGCCCCCTCGGTACCGCGCAGGACGATCTCATTCCCCCGCACTACGACCTCGCACTCGACGAGCTCCTCGACCCTTCTCAGTACGGAGTCGCGATCCCCGAAGACCTCGAGCGCCCTTCCTGGGGGTATGACGAGCTTGACTTCTACTTGATTGCCGGTTGTCGTTTCCGTGTTGCCTCCCTCTGGTCGACGCTAGTCAGCTAGTCAGCACTTCAGCTTGTCAGCCCTTTGGCGGGCGACATTGCTTTCAGCGCGTGACCCGAGCCCGTCCGTACGCTGGCGACTTTGCTTCTACGTGCAGAGAGATCGCCACCACCTCTTGATGCCTGAGACCTGTAACCTGAAGTCTTCTTCATTGCAGTCGACCTCGCACCAGGGCAGAGAGGGTGCGGCCTTCGGCGCGGGCGCCGGAGAGCTCTATGGCACGCGCCATGACGGTTCCCATATCTTTCATGTCCTGCGCTCCTGTATCGTCTATGGCCCTGTCGACTATCTCCTCGAGTTCTCCCTGCGAAAGCGGCTCGGGAAGGTAGGTGCGGACGATCTCGGCTTCCGCCGACTCGGATGCCGCCCGTTCCTCTCGTCCGGCTTTGCGGAACGCTTCTGCGGACTCGTCGCGCTGCTTGAGCTGGCGCCTGAGGATGGTCTGCTCCTCCTGCTCGGTCAGCGGCCTTCCCGCCTCGATCTCGGCGTTTTTTAGCGCTGCGCCGAGCATGCGTAGGGCGCCGACAAGGGTTCTGTCGCGTTGCTTCATGGCGTCTTTGGTATCGCTCTGTATTCGGTCCGTTATGGTCACGGCATTCCCAGCCGCTTGCCGCCCATGACGTGAAGATGAAGGTGGAAGACCTCCTGCCCCGCGTCGCGGCCATTGTTGATCCTGATCGCATATCCGCCCTCTGTTACGCCGAGCTTCTCGGCGACGGAGCTCGCCACCTCGAAAAGACGCTTGAGCACGGTGTCTGGCAGGGCACCGATCTCCTCCAGGTTCGCGACGTGCTCCTTTGGGATGACGAGAACGTGAACGGGAGCCTTGCTGTTTATGTCTTCGAAGACCAGCACATCGTCCTCGTCGTGGACCACCTCGGCATCGATTTCCCCTCGCACTATTCTACAGAATATGCAGTCTGCCTCGCTCACGGCCACCTCCTCTAACGTTCGACCCTGCTCTCCAACGCGGCTAGCGCGCGTGCCACTGCTACTATACCGGCGGTCTCGCTGCGGAGCCTGTACGGGCCCAGTCCGCCGAAGGTGATGCCGGCCTCCTCCGCGAGCCGCAACTCCCCCTCGCCCCATCCGCCCTCAGGGCCCACGAAAAGACTCGCTGGAGACTGGACGACGGCCTCGACGGGCTTGAGGTCAGGGGCATTGTGTAGGAGCACACCAGCCTCCCCCACCTCTGAGGCGGCGTCCTCGAACGACACGGGCTCGGCCACTTCGGGCACGCTGAGCCTGAGCGACTGGCGCGCCGCAGCCTCCGCCACCCGCCGCCAGCGCCAGACCTTCCCCTCGCGCGGGTTCACGATGCCGCGCTCGGCCAGGAGCGGCACTATGCGCGTGGCGCCGACCTCGGTAACCTTCTCGACAACGAGGTCCATCCTTCCACCCTTGGGTACCGCCTGATAGAGTGAGATCTCCACCCGGGCGCCATCGGGCGCCGCCAACCCCTCCACGACGGCGGCCTCTCTACCACCGCACAGCCTGGCGGCGAAGAGGCGTCCCGCGCCGTCTACTACCTCTACGGGATCTCCGTTCTTGCCCCGCAGGACCTTAAGAACGTGGTTGGCCTCGCCTGACGGCAGCTCAAGCATTGCGCCAGGCTCCAATGCGGAGTCGACGAAGATACGGGTAATGGGCGTGCGCGTAACGAAGCCCCCTACCGGAAGACTCCCCTGAGACGGTCGAAGAACGAGCCTCCACCGCCGTTGTAGGTCTCTTCGCCGCTGGTAGACTCGAACCTCTCAAGCAACTCTCGCTGCTCCGCCGTCAGACGCGTCGGCACCATGACGTCGACGAGCACCTTGAGGTCCCCGCGCCCACGCCGCCGCAACCGCGGCATCCCATCGCCCCTGAGCGTAAGTGTCGCCCCGGGCTGGGTGCCAGCGTCCACCCTCACCTGTTTCGGCCCTTCGAGGGTGGGTACGTCAACCTCGGCACCGAGCGCCGCATCGACGAAGCTGATCCTCATGCGGTGGATCAAATCCTCCCCGTCGCGCATCAGCTCCTGATCTTCTTTAACGTTGATCCTCACGTAGAGATCACCAGGGGCCGCGCCGGGGTCTCCTGCGTGCCCGCCGCCGGAGATTCGCAGCCTCATGCCGCTCTCGATGCCTTCTGGCACCCGCAGCCGCCGGGCCTCGACCTCGGAGATCTTCCCGCTGCCGCGACAGTTGTCGCACACGACATCGATGACGCGGCCGCGTCCACCGCACGTCGAGCACGCCTGGGTCGTCACCATCTGCCCGAGGATACTCTCACGCACCGTCCTAACCGAGCCTGCGCCGCTGCAGGTGGGACAGACGTGCGACTCCGTGCCCCCAACGCCGTCGCAGACACCACAGTTCCTGACAACCTGGACGTTGACCTCACGGTCTGCCCCGAACGCGGCCTCGCGCAGGGAGACCTCTACATCGACTTCAGCGTCACTACCTCGGCTCGGACCCTGCGCGGTAGAGGCGCCGAAGAAAGAGCCTCCGAAAGAGCGGTCGCCGAAGAAAGCCTCGAAGATGTCCTGGAAGCCTCCGAACGGGTCCCCCCCGCCGGGGTAGCCTGCGGCTCCTGCACCGCGCGGCACCTGGTGGCCGTAGGTATCGTAGGCGCGCCTGGCTTCAGGGTTCGAGAGGACCTCGTAGGCTTCGGTGAGCTCCTTGAAGCGGTCTTCGGCCTCGTGGTCGCCGGGGTTCGCGTCGGGGTGGTGGGAGCGGGCGAGACGACGATAAGATTTCTTGATCTCCGCGTCCGAGGCTTCCCTGGACACGCCCAAAATCTCGTAGTAGTCGCGCTTCGTCGCCAACTAGAACCTGGCGTCCAGACAATTTGTCAGGGCCTCCGCGGCCGAGCGGACCGTCGTTATGGCTGCGTCATAGTCCATCCGTTTGGGGCCGATCAGGCTGACAACCCCGTAGGGACGCTCGCGGCGGCTGTAGGCTGAGGCCACGAGGCTCGTGCCCGTCAGGTTCAAAAAGCCGCTCTCTGTGCCGATGGAGACGACGACCCCGCTGCTCGTAACCGAGCGTCGGAGTGCGTCGCCCATCAGGCGCAGCAGCCAGCGCCGGCGTTCGAAGACCTCGATCACGGCCGAGAGGCTTCCCGGGTCGAGGTCGTCCAGGCGGCTCAGGAGGGCCGAGGCGCCCTGGATGAAGACCCCGCGCTCCGTCACCCTTCCCAGCGCCCCGACGGCCTCGAGGACGGCTCCCACGGTCATCGGGTCGTGGTCCGAGAGCGCTGTGCGCGCCGCGAGCCCGAGCTCGAGGTCGGTACCAAGCGGACGCCCCCCAAGCCAGGAGTTGAGTGCTGCGAAGATGCCGCGCAGTTCCTCGTCTTCGACGGGGATGGGGAGTGTAATCGCTGCGCTCGAAGAGGCGCCGCTCTCCATGGATACAACGAGAAGGAGCCTACCTTCGCCCAGCGGCAGGTAGTCGACACGGGCGAGCGACTCGCCGAGCACGGTTGGCCCAGCGACCACAGCCAGAAGACGGGTCACCTCGCTCATCCCCTCCGAGACGCCACGCAGCAACTCGTCTACGTTGCCGTAACCTTCGAGGGCCGCGAACGCCGTGTCGTCCTTCGGGTTCGCTTCCATCAAGGCGTCGACGTAGTACCTGTAACCCCTGTCCGTCGGGACCCTTCCGGCTGACGTGTGCGGGTGGTCGAGCAGGCCTAGCGACTCGAGGTGGGCCAGCTCCGCTCGGATCGTAGAACTGCTCGCGCCCAACTCGTCGGCAAGCGCATGACTCCCGACAGGGGCGCCTGTGGAGATGTAGATCTCCAGCGTCTTGAGCAGTAGCTCGCGTTGCCTCTCTGGTAGTTCGAGGTGTGTCATATCGTGGGTGATTTTAACATGGGTGCGGGGTGACCCAAGCACGCCGCTTCGCGGCTTGTCAGCATGTCAGCACGCTGGCTGCGCCAGCTTGTCAGCACGCTACGCCCTTCGGGCGCTCTCAGCACTTCAGCATTTCGACTTGTTAGCTTGTAGCGTACGCGAGCCCTGGCTGACATGCTGAAAGGCGCCGCAGGTGGCTTGCTGACATGCGGAGCCCGAAGGGCGTAGCGTGCTGAGTTGCTGACGAGTGGAGGCTGCAGGCCGGAGCGTGCTGACATGCTCTCAGATACGAAGCGCGGCAAGGAAGGCCTCCTGTGGTATCTCCACGTTGCCGACCTGCTTCATGCGGCGCTTGCCCTTCTTCTGCTGTTCGAGGAGCTTGCGTTTGCGGGTTATGTCACCGCCGTAGCATTTGGCCGTAACGTCTTTGCGGTAAGCGCGTACGGTCTCGCGCGCGATCACACGCCTTCCCATCGTGGCCTGCACTGGCACCTCGAACTGCTGGCGTGGGATCAACTCTTTGAGCTTCTCGACGAGCGCGCGGCCGCGGTGGTAGGCCTTGTCGCGGTGGACGATGATCGAGAGCGCGTCGACGGTGTCACCGGAGACCAGGACCTCGACCTTGACCAGGTCGGACGGCTCGTAACCTTGCAGCTCGTAGTCGTAGGAGGCGTAGCCTTTTGTGCGGCTCTTCATGGCGTCGAAGAAGTCCGTGATGATCTCGGCGAGCGGCAGGTCGTAGGTGAGCTGCACCCTGCGGGTCGAGATGTACTCCATCCCGACGGAGGTACCGCGCCTCTCGTGGCAGAGCCCCATCACGGCCCCTACGTACTCCTTGGGGCAGATCACGGTCGCCCGCACTATAGGCTCCCTGATCTCATCGAAGATCTCGGGTAGCTCGCTCGGGTTGGTGACCTCGACAACCTCGCCCTCGACGACGACCTCGTACTTCACGCTCGGGGAGGAGGCTATGAGGTCGAGGTCGAACTCACGCTCGAGGCGCTCCTGGATGATCTCCATGTGCAAAAGGCCCAGAAAACCGCACCTGAATCCGAAGCCCATCCTGGAGTTCTCGGGCTCGAAAAAGAGCGAGGCATCGTTTAGCTGCAGCTTGGAGAGGGCCTCCCTGAGCCGTTCGAAGTCGTCACCCTCCGTTGGATAGAGGCCTGAGAAGACCGTTGGAAGCGCCTTCGCGTAGCCAGGCAATGGTTCAGAAGCGGGCTCTTGGACCCGTGTGACCGTATCGCCGACGCGCAGCGCTTCGATATCTTTGAGGCCTGCGATCACATACCCCACCTCGCCCGTAGCCAGGACAGGGAGGGCGGTCGGTTTCGGGGAGTAGCAGCCGACCTCGAGGAGCTCGAAGTGCTCTTCGCTCCCCATCGCCCTTACACTGTCGCCCTTCTTCAGCTCACCGTCGAAAAGACGCGCGAGGGAGACGACGCCGCGGTAAGGATCGTAGTGGGAGTCGAAGATGAGGGCACGCGTCTCATCGTGCTCCGTCTGCGGCGCAGGGACGCGGTCCACGATCGCGTCGAGTACCCCCGTTACGTTCTCACCGGTCTTGGCCGAGATCTTGATGATCTCCTCCTCTTCCACGCCGAGGAGTTCCACGAGCTCCTCCGTGACCGTCGCAACGTCGGCTACGGGGAGATCTATCTTGTTGAGCACGGGTATGATCTCGAGGTCGTGTTCCATCGCGAGGTAGAGGTTCGCGAGGGTCTGGGCCTGTATGCCCTGGCTCGCGTCGACGATGAGGAGGGCGCCTTCGCAGGCTGCTATGGCCCGGGAGACCTCGTAGGCGAAGTCCACATGGCCAGGCGTGTCGATCAGGTTGAGGTTGTACTCGCCGTCGTCCCTGTTGTAGAGGACGCGCACGGCCTGGGCTTTGATCGTGATACCACGCTCGCGCTCGAGGTCCATGGTGTCGAGGATCTGGTCCATCCGCTCGCGCTCGGGGACGGCTTCTGTTATGTCGAGCAGCCTGTCGGCCAGGGTGCTCTTGCCGTGGTCTATGTGCGCTATTATGCAGAAATTGCGGGTACGCTCGATGTTTTTCACCGGGAGATTCTACCATGATTGCCCCTTTGCTCTACTTGTGTTACATTCTCCCGGTCAGGTATGTATCAGATCTGAGGAGCCAGCGTGCCCGCACCATCGAAACGCGACAAGCAGAGCGACAAGCGTGGCGCACACAACAAGGGTGTCAGGACCCGCCTTCGCAACCTCTCCAAGAGCTTCTACAGGGCCGTGCATTCAGGGAATGAAGAGGAGGCCCGCCGAATCCGGGACGAGTCCCAGCGAGAGTACAACAAGGCCGCGACCAAGGGCATAATCCACCCGAACAGGGCTGCCCGAAAGGTCAGCCGCCTCGACAAGGCGCTCGCGGCCGACCGGAGCGAGTAGAGACCTACCCCAACCTTCAGGCATCAGGCTATAGGAGTTCTCTGTAAGTGCAGGGGGAATGTTTATCCCTGACCAGAGGGATAGGCCACGGGGTGGCTACGCGCCGCTTGGGGTTATACGTAATCGGGTAGATCGCCCGCGGTTTGAGGCGCGGGATACATGCTCGTTTCCTCCTTTTGAGGCGCACCCTCTTGGCGTGAATCTCTTCGAGAGATCAGCATGATGCTATCGATCCTAGCCCGATGCCAAGTTCCTAGAACGCTTCTCTTCCAGGCGCCTCGGTGTATAGCGGGGGAGCCCGGAACATGAAATACTTACTGTGTCCCAGCCAGGTACACGGAGGTTAGAAGATGGGTCGAACTAGGGGAACGGGCATCCAACGCTTCAGGTACTTTATGTGGATCGCCACGGCGCTATGGCTCATCGCGGCTGTCGCTGCGGTCATAGATCGCGACACGTTGAACGCCGTGGCCTGGTTCGGCTTCGCCGCGGCTGGCGCCCTGAGCGCGAGCGGTAGCACCGAACGATCCAGGGGATTGACTTACCTGGCCATCGCGCTCCTGGTCGCTTCCGTGGCGATCCTGATGGGCGTGTTCCTCGCCGATTAGAGCTGCTCAGCACTTCAGCTTGTCAGCTTTTTGTTTTCGCCCTTGGCTGGGTGGGCGATTCGCGTACGTTCGCCCGGCCCGAAGCAGATCGCACCCGACGCGCGGGAAAGTACTTGCGCTTGATATTATGAACCGGTCGAGGAAGGGAGAAATCCATGGGCGAACGTGACTACGTGGCCAAGGAGGAGGCGTTGAAGAGGCTCTCCGATCCCGAGGGTGACCATGAGCTGCACTCCGTTTTGGAGCGTATGAAGATGCATCACCCGCACCTTTGGGAGGTGCTGCACCGGGTGCACTTCTCACACGAGGCCGGCCCCTCGCAGCTCGAGGATTGGCGAAGGGCACCGGATGGTAGCCAGGAGGATATCTGGGCTGAGCATTATGATAAAGCCATGGGCGTCCTCCGGATGGGGCTGCAGTAACTTCACACGAGGTCCGGTTAATCCCAACGGCACGACGGAACCGATGATCGCCCATGGCCCTCCTACTCGTAGTAGTGGATTCCCGATTGCGCGGGAATGACGTGTATGGGAGGGGACTCGGTGTATATCCGCAGCCCGAACACGGTCCTTTTCAAGCGGACTCAGTATCAGCTAGTCGGCACTTCAGCTTGTGAGCTCCCTACAGGTTCCGCTGTAAGCGTGGAATTCGCGAGGTGAATCCCTCCGCTTTTTGCCAAGAGATACGAGGATTTCAGCCGTCTTGGGTATGTATGGGCTTGGACATGGTGATGCTTGTTACGTTGTAGCCCACCTTTTCGTAGAGCGCCTGCGCCCCATGGTTGTGGCCGAATACGTGTAGCTCTACGCTCCTGGCGCCTAGTTCTCCGGCTTTGTGCTCGACGAGCTCCAGAGTGCGAGAGGCGTAACCTTTACGCCTGAAATTCTCGTGGATGATGATGTCGTAGATCCAGACAGATCGGCCGACGCCCAAGTCCCTGAGCGTGAACCATACGGTGCCAACTTCGGCCGGTACTGCGTCGTCCCTGACGGAATAGAGGAAGTGGTTGTGTGTGGCGGGTCCCTCTGGCAGCAGCCCGTCCACGTCCTTCGCAGCTCTGTTCTCTGCCTCGGCCGGTGACCAGGCGCCGGCGCGAACTTTATCCGCCGCGTAATCGCGCGCCAGATGCTTTCTGTACTCACGGTATGTCGCGTCGTCGAGATCGACGAGCCTGACGTTGTCCGCACCTTGCGGGGTCATGCTGATGCCTCGGACAGCCCGATCACGGTCATCTCAACCTGGAGCTCGTCGGAGAGATCGCTCCCGCCTTTGAGGCCGCTCTCGAGATCCTGGATCAGGGCCAGGGCGCGTTCCAGTTCCAGCTCGTCGAGCTTGCTGCCCTGTTCCTCGAGCTTTCGCGCGACGAACGGAGGGACTTTGAGCCTGCTCGCAACCTCTTTCTGGGGCGTGCCACGTTCGATGAGGGCACGGGCGCGCGCGACGAGCTGGAACTGGCGACGGATCATGAACGTGAGACGAAGCGGAGGCTCGCCCGTACCGATCAAGTCTTCCAGCAACTCGA
>JACCSM010000029.1 GCA_013698525.1 Rubrobacteraceae bacterium | reverse complement strand
CCAGGGTGCCTATCTCCAGTATGCGCCGCGCACCGGCTATCTCGACGAGTAGCTGCAGCAGCCTTCCTTGGTTGGGCGAGACGTTTATCTCAGGTAGCCCGGCCCGCCGCGAGTCACGCAGGGCGGCTTCTAGGGTCTCGTCCGATGTGGAGAATAGATCCTCGACGTAGGTGTCGATCTCCTGCAGAAGCTCTCTCGTATCGTCTGTGTTCATCGTTCACTCCTCCATAGGTTCGGATAGTCGTAGCCTACGCCGACAAGCGTGAGCCCGCGGCTGGTTACGGCGGGTCCTGCCTCGCTGCGTTTTCCTCCCGAGAGCAGCCGGTCGAAGTCCGTCAGGTCTCTCTTTCCGCCTGCGACCTCCAGCATGGTACCGACCAGGGCGCGGACCATACCGTACAGGAACGAGTCGGCGGTTATGCGGTACCTTAGCAGGTCATCGTGCCTACTCCAGCGCGAGCGGGTAACGATTCGTTGGAAGCGGATGTGGTAGCTCTTCTGGGGGGTGAAGGCCCTGAAGTCGTGGGTCCCTTCCACCAGCTCTCCTGCTGTAGAGAGGAGATCCAGATCGACGTTCTGCGGCGCGTAGCCAGCAAGGTGACGCTCGAGGGGGGACCTTACTTCGTCGTTGACCAACCTGTACTCGTACGTCCGGCTCATTGCGTCCCTTCGGGCGTCGAAATCGTCCGGTACGGCGACGCAGCGACGGAGCGCCACGTCCCTGGGCAGTACCGCCGTGGTCTTGTAGGAGATCAGGGCCGGCCTGAGGTCGGTATCGGCGTGGAAGGAGACGACCTGCCCGCTCGCGTGAACCCCGGCGTCGGTGCGGCCGGCGACGCTCATCTTGACCGACTGGCGCAGAACGGTAGAGAGCGCCTCGGAGAGCACGCCCTCGACCGTCCGTCGTCCTGGTTGAGCGGCCCATCCTGCGAAGTCGGTGCCTTCGTACTCGACTAGCCCGGCGAGTTTCAAAGCAGGACCCCAATGAGCAGGACGAGCGCGGTGACGGCCAGTGCGAGCGCGTCTCGCTTGCGGAAGCGCAGCTCGCGGTAGCGGGTGCGGCCTTCGCCGCCCCTGTAGCCTCTGCTCTCCATCGCCTCTGCGAGCTCGTCGGCGCGGCGGAAGGCGCCGACGGTCAGCGGTACGAGCAAGGGGACGAGGGAGCGCGCCCTGCGAAGCGGCCCTCCCTCGGAGAAGTCCGCACCGCGGGCGGCCTGGGCACCTTTGATCTTCTCGGCCTCCTTCCCGAGCGTCGGGATGAAACGGAGCGCTATGGTCATCATCATCGCAACCTCGTGCGCCGGGAACCGCACCCTCTTCAGGGGTGAGAGCAGGTCTTCGATCCCATCGGCGAGCGCAACCGGGGCCGTCGTCGCCGTGAGCAATCCGGCAGAGGAGACGAGCAACAGTATCCGCAATGCCAGGAAAAATCCCAGGCTCAACCCGCCGGAGCGGATCTCGAAGAAGCCCCACTCGGCGAGCGTGACACCTTCCCGCGAGAACAGTACCTGGAACAAGACCGTCAGCGCGACGATAAACAACACTGGCCGCAGGAGCAATAAGAACGTGCCGGCCGGAATGCGGCTCATGGTCACCAGCGCCACGAGCGCCGCGGCGACGAAGAGGAGCCCCACAGTCGAGTCGATGAGGAACAGCCCGACGACGAACACGGCGGTTGCCAGGATCTTGGCCCTCGGGTCGAGATCGTGCACGGGCGAGGCCACGGGATAGAACTGGCCGAGGCTCCGGCTCGTCACTTCAAGCCCCTTGCAGAGCCCTCAACGCGTCGAGCGTCTCCGCGAAGCGTACGGGGGCCCCGATCTCCGGTTTCGACTCTCTTAGCAAGGACGCCACCCTTACCGTCGCCGGGGCCTGTGCGGGCTCTCTGTAGAACACTTCGGCCGGGGTCCCGATAGCGCGTACCCTGCCTTCTTGGAGCGCGCACACCCGGTCGGCGACTTCGGCGACCTCGTCCAGGTCGTGGGAGACGAGCACGACGGAGATGCCAGCATTGCGCAGGCCAAGGATCAGGGCGAGAAGGTCCTCCCTGGTGGCAGGGTCGAGGCCGGCTGTCGGCTCGTCGAGGACGAGGACCTCCGGTTTCATCGCGAGCACCCCGGCGATTGCTGCCCGCCGCTTCTCGCCGCCCGAGAGCGCGAACGGTGAACGCGCCGCGAGTTCCCCCGCCTCCAGCGCCCGCAGCGACTCCAGCACCCGCTCCTGAACCTCCTCTTCATCCAACCCGAGCTGTCGCGGGGCGAAGGCCACGTCCTCCTCGACGGTCGGGGCGAAGAGCGCCGATTCCGGGAACTGGAAGACGAGCCCGACCCTGCGTCGCAGCTCGCTCTTTTTGAGCGTCGTCGCGTCCACGCCGTCGACGAGCACCTCGCCGCCCGTCGGGGTGAGCAGCAAATTCATGTGCTGCACGAGCGTGCTCTTGCCCGAGCCCGTGCCGCCGACGATCCCGAGTACCTCTCCCGGCTCCACAACGAGCGAGACGCCTCGCAGCGCCTCGACCTCGAAGGGGGTGCCTGGAGCGTAGACGTACCTGACGTCCCTGAGCTCCAGCCTCATCCCGCCCTCGTCCCGCTCTCTGTCTTGGCGAGTATGGCCTCGGCCAGCGTTTCGGGCGTGCGTAGCCTGGCTGGGGAGAGGCCGATCTCCAGCGCGAGCCTCTGCACGACGGGCAAGACGAGGCGGTTCTCCCGCAGCAGGTCGGCGTCTGAGAGGAATCGTTCAGGCGTTTTATCTGCGACGAGCTCTCCCCCATTCAGGACGAGGATACGGTCTGACCGGACGAGCTCTTCGAGGTGGTGGGTAACGTGCAAGACGGTCTTTTCGGCCCGCAGGGTTTCGAGGTACGCGAGGACCTCCCTGCGTCCTGCGGCGTCGAGCATCGAGGTGGGTTCGTCGAGGACGAGTATGTCGGGTTCGACGGCCAGGAGTCCGGCCAGGGCGACGCGCTGTTTCTCGCCGCCGGAGAGGGTGTCTGGCTCTCGGCGCTCGAAGCCTTCCAGGCCGACAGCCCGTATAGCCCCGGCGACTCTATCGCGCATCTCCTTGCGTGGGACGCCGAGGTTCTCGAGGCCGAAGGCGACGTCGTCCTCGACGAAAGGGGCGACCAGGCCGTTCTCGGGGTCCTGAAAAAGGATGCCTAGGTGCTTGCGGACCTCGAATGGCTCCGTGGCCGGATCGCGGCCCGACACGAGCACTCGGCCCGAGTCGGGCTTCAGGAGGCCGTTCAAGAGGCGGACGAGTGTAGACTTGCCACCGCCGTTTGGGCCTACAACGCCGACGTACTCACCAGGGCGAAGCTCGAAGCTAACGTCAGAGAGCGCCGGGCGTCCCGAGCCTGGGTAGGAGAAGCTCACGCTCTCGCAAGAGACGACGAAGGACCCACCATTGCGGGTCCCTTCGCCTGGGTGCTCCATGTGTGGTGCTACTCCGTGGTGTGGTTGACCAGCTCCAGGTAGACGGTCTCGGCGCCGTCGCCGAGCCTGGGACCGAGCTTCAGGATGCGGGTGTAGCCCGAGTTACGGTCGTCGAGCTCGGGGGCCACGTCCTCGAAGAGACGACGGACGACGGTCTTATCCTTCAGGACTTTAACCGCCTGGCGCCTGGAAGCGAGGTCGTCTCGTTTGGCCGTGTTGATGAGCTTGTCGACGACCCCGCGGAGCTCCTTCGCCTTCGGGGCCGTCGTCTTTATGCGGCCGTGTGTGATCACCTGCCCCGCCATCGTGCCTAGCATGAGGTTGCGGTGCTGTGCCTCGCGGCTAAGCTTCCGGCCTCGTTTAGCGTGCCTCATTGCCCTCGCTCTCCAGCGAATATCCGTACTCCAGGAGCTTGGAGCGGATCTCATCGACGCTCTTCATCCCGAGGTTGCGGATGTTCATGAGCTCTTCCTCGGTCATGGTGGCGAGCTGGCCTATAGTATCCACTCCCTCGCGCTTGAGGCAGTTGTAGGAGCGGACCGTGAGCTCGAGGTCCTCGACCGGGCGCTCGTC
>JACCSM010000028.1 GCA_013698525.1 Rubrobacteraceae bacterium | reverse complement strand
GGTATTGCAGACCTTTGGCACCCCGTCCTGGGCCAAGGCCACCCCTGCGGCTACCAGCAGCGCTAGCATCATCGACGCTATCAACAGCGTGGTTCTCTTCATGCATGCCCCTTCCGGACGCGAGAGTCAGAGTCTCCCCCGCCTTTGATTCACCTTCCAAGAGACAGCTTACCTTCTCTGGAGCGGATGAGGCAACTCCCAACGGAGTGACTCTGCTCGCCCCTTACAAGCGCCCATCATTACGATGGCGAGCTTCTTAGCCTCTACCTAGGGTAGCGTTTATGTCCTTGGCAGACTCTATTGTGAGCGTTGCTGTCGCCGCGCGCGTACGCCAGGTGGCATATACTTGCGGTTACTTGAGTGTTACGAGCGGGTTGCTATGTACCCACCTTCAGAGAAGGCCCCTTCCCCGCACCTCCTCGCCTCCCTCCTCTCCGGGGTTAGTCGACCCTTATCCCCTTCCTGATGATCACCTCACACCCCTCTGCGACTTTGTCCCCGGGGTTGGCTATTGCGCGATCAGAACCAGGGCCACAGGAGATGTCGTCCTTGCTCCCATCTACCGCACGGATATAGTCGTCGCCACGCTCCCCGTAGCCTTTGTCCCGGCCACCGCCAAGGCGCAACGCGTCGCCGCCGCCCCGAGCGTCGATGCTGTCAGCGCCACCATAGCCGTAGATAGCGTCACCCTTAGGGGTGCCTACAAGGGTGTTCGGTCTGTTATTGCCCTCGATCAATGCGGCTAGGGCTACGCCGGCGAACACGAGGACCATCACGCTCATCAGCGTGAGGAAGGTGCCTGCTCTCTTCACTTCGTTGCCTCCTTCTAGACTACCTCGGTGCCTCTTTGTGGAGGTACCTCACTTTAGAACTCCAGTCGCTTTGGAACTTTAGTCTATATGCGACAGAGCCAGATGTGTAGCGGTGAAGGCGTGCTATACGGTGGAACTTTTGAGAATCCACGTTCCAGGCACTCGGGTGAATAAGGACGAGAAGCGAAAAGGGCCGAGGCTGCTTCGAGCCCCGGCCTGCCAATGTGTCCTCACTTTCCCCCTACGGGATCCTCACTATCGACTTCTCGGTGGTGTCTGTTACCTTCGTGTCAGTTCCTGCTCCGCCGTCTAGGGTGTCGTTACCGTTCACTCCATCTTTCGAGTTGAGCGTATCGCCTCCGTCCTCCCCATACAGGAAGTCGGCCCCGCCGCTACCAACTACCTTGTCGTTGCCTACCCCGCCTAGGAGCTTGTCATTTCCACCCTCTCCCTTGAGGATGTCGGCACCTCCTAGGGCAACGGTTTGGATTTTGCTGGCTTGGCACTGAATTGATCACCCTACTCAAGCGGGATCTGACACTGGGCTTCAGACGATGGTGTCGGGAGCGCTTGGGTCGGTACGCCAGTGCTCGACATCGTCGGGAACAGAAACCCACCAATGCCTGCGCTCCTCGTAGACCGAGACCGTTGGGGCTGGAAATTGTGAGTCCGCGAAGGCTCCGACAGGAATGGCGATCTCTTGTTCATCCCCTTCCTCGACGTAGAAGACCGTTGACCCGCATTTAGGGCAGAAGGTGAACCTGAATCGTCCGCCTTCGTCTCCAACCCGGACAAACTCCGTGCCATTGCCCTTGATGGCCACGGACTCGCGAGGAAAGTTCGCCTGCGCGCTAAAGACACTGCCGGTTCTGCGTTGGCAAGCGTAGCAGTGGCAGACGGAGACGCGGATTGGATCTCCGCGAACTTGCGTTTGAAGCTGACCGCAACTACAAGATGCAAGGCGAACTGTCATAGAAACTCCAATGGGTGAGCTGTTCGTTGTATGCCTTCACGTCTACCTCGCGACCTCCTTCATTGGCATTAGCCGCCGGGGCCTTCTCGCCCGTAGTCTTTTGCCTGCCGCGCTCCCGACGCGACCGAGTCCTCCAGCGGATTTCAGTGTGATTGGCCCGGAGCGCATGATGGCTACAGACGGTTCGACCGAGAAGTCTACCAGACCGGTTGTGCATGCATGGTGTGTGCGGGTCAGTATCAACGCAAGCCGCTGTCGGTAGTCTACGGTGCTCCTCGCCGGTTCCCAAGCATCAGTCACGGTGCCCCGCATGCCGAAATGCTCGACGAAGGAACGCCAAGCCCCAACGAGCGCTCTAGCTCTCCGCCAGCCTCGCGGCACCCGAGCGCCACGGCAGAGGTGCCTCGGTTTGCCGATCCCCAGAAATGCCCTACCAGCCGAGCTACAGCCATGTGCTTTGCAGAGTTCGTGAGCAGGTCTCTGATGAAAATCTCGAGGGCGAAGTATCAGGTTATTCCCTTCCCAAGTGCGCATAGTAGCAACGATGGCAGACGTGTCAAGATCCTTCTTGCTTACACTAAACTTCGGAAAACCCTCCTTCGCCCGAGCGCGTGAAGGAGGGCAAGAGGAAGGGCCAAGGCTACTAGACACCGCCGGTTGCATACTGACAGCGTGGGCTACATTCTGGGCGCACACTTGTACGGGGTTACCCGAGATTCGCCTCTCGCTTGCCAAGAGCAAGTAGTCCCAGAAAGTAGTCGTTTTGCCTGATTCGTGTATGGGCGGATTAAACCATCACAAAATGGTCGTTTTGCCCGATTCCTTCTTCCCCATCCTCCCCTACGATCTCAACAAGAGACAGCAGCTACCCCAAAGGAGGTCGAAGGAGGTTCACTTCGAGCTATACCCACAGATAAGAGCACCAAGCGTGGCCGTCTCGTGGCGGCCAACCAACGAAAATGGAGGTACACCCATCACCATGAGGACTTTAACCAAGAGCGTATTCGGCGCCCCAGGCCGCTCGAGCATGAGTGCCCTGGCGCTGGTGACGCTCGCAAGCGCGATCGCGGCGCTGGCGCTCGTCATCCTGGCGCTCTCGCCAACCGCCGCCCAAAGCGCCGAGCGGCATAACGGCAATACTATCCCGCTGAGCGGAAAGACCTTGCTAAAGATCGACAAAGGCACGGCTGCTGCCCTCTCGGACGCGGGCGTCAAAGTCGAGGCGACCGGGGCGGCCGTCGGACCCACCGCCAAGCGCCCGGCCTTCGCCTTCCCGATAGTCGGGGGCAAGGTGGACAAGGACCCGCTCGGCGGCCAGATCGTGCACTCTGGTGGGCTCTCCTTCAGCGCCGACTCCAAGAGCGTGGTGGTGAAGCGCTTCGTGATCGACCTGGACCGATTCGTCCTGACCGCCAAGGTGGCCGGAACAGGGCAGCGCATAGCGTTGCTTAGGCTGGGCGCTCCCGAGGGCGTGAAGGTCGGCTCCGAGAAGATCGTGCTAAAGGGCGTCGACGCCAAGCTGACCGCCCAGGCGGCCAAAGCGCTGAACGAGGCGTTCGACACCGACCTGTTCAAGGGTGGCCTGCTCATAGGAGAAGCCACAGTCATCGCCAAAATCGGCGACGGCGACAACGGCGAGGACCACGACGACGACAAGAACGACGACTAAAGGGTAGCTCTGGGTAGGTTTTGCGTGGCCGTAGGGGTCACCAAAATCGGCCAGCGACCAGCAGGGCGGGGCATCTCTCTCCAGGGATAGCCCCGCCCTCATACTTTTTCTGGTAACCCTGAGCGAACTACTACTTCGGAGAATCTTCCTTCCAGGCACTTCGGTGAATAAGGCTGCCTCGGTCTCAACCCTCCTCGGAGTGTGCCAAAAACAGTCCACTCCAGGAATGCCCCCGTATATACGGGTAGGCACCTCTTCGGGGCTCGGCGAAGGAAAATGAGATCTGTTGGGACAACCGCCGAGCCCCGAAAAGGCACAGTATGGTGGGCGAGTCTGAGAATAGGCTGAGAGAGTCGATGGGAATCGTGTGAACTTCGCAGACCCCCTGAAGCGGAAGTCGAGGTACCATGACGCTAGCGATCGATCGAGAGGAGGCGAAGGAGCGTGGATTTCTTGAGGAAGCGCTTGCCCGCCAAGGTGGGTAGGTACCTGGAGGGGGTGGAGTTCCCCGCCCGCAAGGAGGAGCTGCTCGGAAGGCTCGAGCGCAACGGTGTGCCTGGCCCGGTTCTCGGTCAGCTGCGCAAGAGGCTCCCTGAAGGCGAGTACCGCGGCCCCCAGGACGTCTTGTCGGCCCTACGAAGGGGACGTTAGACTCAGTCGGCGTCTGCTGCGTCCGGCCCGAGCTTTCCACGGGCGAACTCCTTGGAACTCCGTACACACGGAATGACGGTAATGTTGGGAGGAAGGGGGGTAGGAGTCGCGCTCGCCCAGCTTCTAAAACAGTTGTCAGAGAAGCTGCGCCTCCTACAAACTGCGGCTTCGGGCATCAGGTTTCAGCGAAACCAAGCTGAAATGCTTGCAAACGGATGCAACCTCATTGCAACTTGATCCACACTGCGGAAGAGATCATACGGATTTCGTGTCATACCTGAAAAACGATACGAGGTGCGCGTAGCACTCTTCGAGCAGTGGGATCTCGGCGTACTCGTTCTCCTTGTGCGCTTGTGAAGGCAGCCCGGGGCCGAAGTTCGCCGCAGCGACCCCACGCTCCGAGAAGCGGGCCACGTCGGTCCAGGCCTGCTTGGGACGCACCTCGAGACCCGTCGCTATGAGCTCTTGCAGCAGCGGGTTCTCGAGGTTTACGGGCCCGCTCGGGGCGAAATCCACGACCTCGTAGGTGGCGCTCTCTCCGAGCAGTTCATCGAAGAGACGGGTGACATCCTCGAGATCCTTGCCAGGCGCGAAACGGTAGTTCACGTTGATCCGGAACGAGTCGGGGACGACGTTCTTGGCCCGCCCGCCCCGCGCGATGGTCGGTGTCAACACCTCGTAGAAGGTTAGTCCTTCAACGACCGTCTCGGCCGCCGGCCTTTCGTGCAAGGCGGCCAGGAACTCTCCGGCCCCGGTCAGCGCGTTCTCCCCCTGCCAGGGACGGGCGGCGTGGGCGGACTTGCCGCTGAAAGTGACCTCGACCTGCGCCGTCCCTACGCAACCTACCTCGAGCGCCGCAGCCGTCGGCTCGGGCACCAGCGCGAGCTCCGCGTCGAGCACCCAGGGGCTGCCAGCGAAGACGGCCTCGAGGCCGTTCTCCGCATAAGGCCCCTCCTCCCGCTCGTAGAACACGAAGACAGGTTCGAATCGACTCTCCTCGGCGAGGCCCCGGGCGAAGCTTTCGAGTAGCGCGAGCATCACGGCGTCCCCAGCCTTCATGTCGGAGGCGCCCCTGCCGTAGACCTTGTCCCCTTCCACCCTGACCTCGATGCCGCCCTCGGGCTCTGGCACTGTGTCGAGGTGGCCAGCGAGGACGACCCTCGGAAGGGAAGGTTCCGGCTCTTTGCGGCGGACGGCGAGGTTGTTCGAGACGCGCTGTATCTCCCAGCCCGGGGAGGAGGAGATTCTCGCCGCCAGGTCGTCACACAGACGCTTCTCAGATCCCGTCACGCTCGGACGATCCAGGAAGAAGCGAAGATCTTCTAGGAGTTTGGAGTCATCCATAACGTAGCCCTTTCCTAATTCACAATTCCAAACTCGCGCAGGGCCTCGTTCAGGGAGGTCTTTTGGTCTGTCGACGCTCTGCGCCGGCCGATTATGAGGGCGCTCTGGAGCTGGTAGGAGCCGGCGGGGAACTGTTTGGTGCGCGTCCCTGCAACGACAACGGAGCGTGCCGGGACGCGGCCTTTGTAGACGACCTCATCGGGGCCCGTAACGTCGATGATCTGGGTCGAGCCCGTGAGCACCACGTTCGCCCCGAGGACGGCCTCCTCCTCGACGCGCACCCCCTCGACGACGATGCAGCGTGAGCCGACGAAGGCGCCGTCTTCGATCACGACGGGCATCGCCCCTGGAGGCTCCAGCACGCCGCCTATGCCAACGCCCCCGGCTATGTGCACGTCGCGTCCGATCTGGGCCCCCGAGCCGACGGTGGCCCACGTATCAACCATCGTCCCGCTCCCGACGTACGCCCCGATGTTGACGTAGCCAGGCATCACGACGACGCCAGGCTCGACGAAGGCCCCGTAGCGCACGGTCCCTGGCGGTACGACACGCACGCCCGCGGCCGCCAGGTTTTTCTTGGTCGGGATCTTGTCGTTGTACTCGAAAGGACCGGCCTCGATCGTCTGCATCTCCGCGAGGGCGAAGTACAGGTTGATGGCCTTCATCACCCAAGCTTTGGATCGCCACTCGCCGCCGCTCTTCTGCGCAACGCGCAGCTCTCCCCTGTCGAGGGCGGCGATGGTGTCGAAGACAGCGGTGCGGTACTCCTCCGCTTCCAGCAGCCCCCTGTCCTCGAACGCGGCCTCTATCCTCTCCTCTATTCCTGTCCTCCTTCGACTCAGCGAGATATCGGCACGTCCGCCAGTTTAGCAGGAGCATGTCAGCACGCGCCCTGTCGGGCGCTATCAGCAAGTCAGCAAGAACGATAAGCTGACACTTTGATACGAAGTGCGGGTGCGCGAGGGCGTCGAACCGACCCACGACTGGCAACTCTTGGTGCCGCTCTTCGAGTGGCCCGGGCAGGAGCGCTACGAGGAGATCCGCCCCCTGAAGCTCTTCGACGTTTCTGTGGCCGAAAGGGCCGCGGAGGTGGGAACGTCTGCCAGCACGCGCACCGGAGGCTGGACCGCTCCGGGGAGGACGGCATGGAGAGCCTCTTCGACGCCCCGAGCGTAGGAGGACGGTCGACGTCCGCGCGGGGCTCAGCCCCGGTCGGCGTGCTCCCGCAGCCAGCCCATGGCTGCCGCGCCTTGGTTGAGGATCGAGATGTGCCCGTCGTCCGGACGCAACCACAGTTCCGCCGAGGGGCAGCGGCGCGCGAGCCACTCGCCGTGCGCGGCGGGCACGACCCGATCCCGGCCACCGTGCAGGAAAAGGGCTGGAGCGACGATGTCGGCGGGGTCGAAGCCCCACGCGCCGACGCCGGCGAGATCGTCGTCGATGAACCCCCCCGTGCCGCCGGCGAGGGCGGTACGGACGACGTCGATGAACCACGACCACTCGCCGGCGAGGGCGGCTTCGTCTTCGGGGGTGAAGTCCGGCTCGTCGTCGGACTGAGCCAAGTGCTTCTCCAGAGCGGCGCGCCCGGCCGCCGCCGCGCGCAGCTCGGCTACGCCACCTGGGCCGAATCCTTCGAACCAGTCGAGCCCCTCAGCGCCGAACGGGGCCATCCCAGCCACGACGACCACACCCAGAACGCGTTCCGGCAGTAGCGCGGCGCACGCCAGGGCGTGCGAACCGCCGCCGGAATGACCCATGACCGCGAACCGGTCGATGCTCAGCGCGTCGGCGACTGCGGAGGCGTCGCCGGCCGCCGACGCCACGTCCCGGTCCGGGCGGGGGGTCGACCCGCCGTAGCCGGGCCGATCGTACGACACCCAGCGGATGCCGAGCCGGTCCGCGGCCGAGAAAAGTGGTTCGGGGGGCGCCCCGACGTTCGGCGAGCCGTGGTGCCAGAAGACGGCGAGCCGGCCGGCCGCGTCATCCGCGCCCGTGTCGTATGCGTGCAGCGTGCGGCCGTCGCCCAGCTCCAGATCGGTTTCCGTCACGCGCAACCTCCCCTCGCGGGCACCGACCGCGAGGATCCGCACCCGTCGTCTCTTCGTCTCCGCGATGCCGACACGAGCCGGCGCACAGGTAGTCTACGGGATCCCCCACTCACTCCCAAGCACTAGTCGTGACACCTCTTGTGCCGAATTCTCGGCGCAAGGATGCCGACTCTCAACGAGAGCGCTCTTGTTCCCGCCAGTCCCGCACCTTGCGGCAGCCGATTCGTGGTTTTGTAGCCGGCCGGCAGACTGTTTCGCACCAGCGTTGCGACAGCCATGCTTCGCAGACCTCATGAGCAGGTCTGCCGCGTGCGCGGGAATGACGTATGGGAGAGCCTCGTCGTGCCCGCAGCCAGAACACCGACCCGTTCAAACGGACTCCGTATGAAATGCTGAAGTGCTGACTAGCTGAAATGCTGACACCTTGACACCCAGAGTTCTCCTGCTAACATCTGGTATATACCAGATGGTGCAGAGTAGAAGGGAGTGAACATGACAGAGGTACTTACGGGACTTATCCTCCTGGCCTGGGTAGTTTTCGTGCTGTTGGGGACGGGCGAGGCTGGCTCAGAGGGACGTGGGATATAGCGAGGACGCGCCTGCTTACAGGCGTGTCGGCGATGCGCTTGCGGCCCGCATACGCTCTGGTGAGCTGGCGCCTGGTGCGAGGGTCCCGTCGGAGCGCGAGCTCGCGGCCGGGCAGGGCATCTCGCGCATGACGGCAAGGGCGGCGGTGGATCTTTTGGCGAGGCGGGGGCTTGTCGAGCGCAAGGAGCGGTCGGGGGTGTTCGTGGCGCGCCCGAAGATCGAGCAGTCGCTGGACACGGTCGCTGGTTTTTCCGACCAACTCGGGAGGCGCGGTGTCGTCCCCGGGGCGAAGGTGCTCGAGGGGCGCACGGTCGAAGCCGGAGAACTGGGCGATGCTGAGGTCATCTCGCGCCTGGGACTCTCGGAGGGAGA
>JACCSM010000026.1 GCA_013698525.1 Rubrobacteraceae bacterium | reverse complement strand
GAGGAGGGCCATGATCTCCTCGGCTTCAGAGAAGTACCCATCGTGCCCGAGGCGGTCGGTAAGGTCGCGCGCAGCGTCATGCCGCGCATACGGCAGTTCTTTATAGCCAGGAGGGGTGGGGACGAGGCGGCTTTCGAGCGGAAGCTCTACGTTATCAGGCGGCGGCTGCACAAGGCCGTCGAAGATTCGCGCGGATGCTACGTCGTCAGTCTCTCCTCCAGGACGGTCATCTACAAGGGGCTCGCGAAGGGCCGGCAGTTGTCGCGGTTCTATCCCGACCTCGGGGATGCGGCGTTCGCGAGCGCGATCGCGCTCGTTCACGAGCGGTTCTCGACGAACACTCTGGGTAGCTGGGAGCTCGCGCACCCTTACCGCTACATCGCGCACAACGGCGAGGTCAACACCATAAGGGGCAACGTGAACTGGATGCGGGCCCGCGAGAACCGTCTGCGTTCTGAGCTCTTCGGGGAGGACCTCGAGAAGCTCTCGCCGGTCATCATGCCCGGCCAGAGCGACTCGGCAGCCTTCGACAATGCCCTTGAACTCTTGCACCTCGCCGGGCGAAGCCTGCCGCACGCGGTCGCCATGATGATCCCCGAGGCCTGGGAGAACGACGAGTTGATGGACCCTGAGCGGCGCGCCTTCTACCAGTACCACAGCGCCCTCATGGAGTCGTGGGACGGCCCCGCGGCTGTCGCCTTCACCGACGGCCGCATCGTCGGCGCCACATTGGACAGGAACGGATTGCGCCCCGCGCGTTACTCCGTCACGAAAGACGGCAGGGTGATTATGGCATCCGAGGACGGGGCCTTGAGGGTGCCGGCGGAGGATGTGATCGAACGCTGGAGGCTTCAGCCAGGCAAGATGCTCGTCGTCGACACCGAGAGGCGCGAGCTGCTGCACGACGAGGACGTCAAGAGGCCGCTGTTCGGGCGGCAGCCCTACAGGGCCTGGCTCGAGGAGGGTGAGATCCACCTGAACGAGATCCCCGACCCCGACGCCGACCCGCGACCCGAACCGGCCTCGCTCCTCGAGCGTCAGCGGGCTTTTGGGTACACTATCGAGGACCAGCGCATACTCCTCGCCCCGATGGCCCAGAACGGCAAGGAGCCTGACGGTTCGATGGGCACGGACACCCCTCTGGCAGTCCTCTCCGAGAGGCCGCAGCTCCTGTTTTCTTACTTCAAGCAGCACTTCGCGCAGGTCACGAATCCTCCGATAGACCCTTTGCGCGAGGAGCTCGTTATGTCGCTCAAGATGAGCCTCGGGCCCGAGCAGAACCTCTTCGACGAGACGAAGAAACACTGCAGGCGGGTGCTCATCGACCAGCCCATCCTCATGGCGGCGGAACTGGAGAAGATCCGGAGCCTCGGTTCCGAGCGGGCGAGCTCAACGACGCTCTCGACACTCTTTCCCGTCTCGACCGGCGAGCAGGGGATGGAGGAGGCTCTGGGCAGGCTGTGCGAGAATGCCGAGAGTGCTGTCAAGGCAGGGTCTGCGGTTCTGGTCCTGAGCGACAGAGGCGTGAACGAGACGCAGGCCCCGATACCGAGCCTCCTCGCTACCGCGAGCGTTCACCACTACCTGGTGCGGGCAGGCATAAGGACGGCCACTACCCTCGTCGTCGAGACCGCGGAGGCGCGTGAGGTACACCACTTCGCCCTCCTCGTCGGCTACGGCGCGACCGCCGTAAACCCCTACCTCGCCTTCGAGACGATAGAAGATCTCGCAGGCTCGCACCTCATGGAGGGCGTCAGCCCCGAAGAGGCGGCCAACAACTACGTCAAGGCCGTGGGCAAAGGATTGCTCAAGGTCATCTCCAAGATGGGCATCTCCACGCTCTTTTCCTACTGCGGGGCCCAGATCTTCGAGGCCGTCGGGCTCGATCGGGAGCTCGTAGACAGGTGCTTTACGGGTACCGCCTCGCGCGTTGGCGGCGTCGGGATCGAAGCTCTGGCGCGCGAGACTCTGGAGCGGCACAGGAGATCCTTCTCGGCTGCCGAGGACAACGCGGAGGAGCTCGAGGTCGGGGGCGAGTACCAGCTTCGGGCACAGGGACAGTACCATCAGTGGAACGAGAGAAGCATCCCTCCCCTCCAGCGGGCCGTCAAGACAGGGAGCTTCGAGACCTTCAAGGAGTTTACGAGACACTTCGACGAGCATAGCGCGCGCTTCGCCACTCTGCGGGGTCTCTTCGGGTTCGATGAGACCCCTATCCCGATAGAGAGTGTCGAGCCGGCCAGTGAGATAGTCAAGCGCTTCACGACCGGCGCGATGTCTCTCGGCTCCCTCTCCAAGGAGGCGCACGAGACACTCGCCGTCGCGATGAACCGCATCGGCGGCAAGTCCAACACCGGCGAGGGCGGCGAGGACCCCGAGAGGTTCACGCCAGAGGAGAACGGCGACAGCCGCCGCAGTGCCATAAAGCAGATCGCCAGCGGGCGCTTCGGCGTCACGACCGAGTACCTGGTCAATGCCGACCAGCTACAGATAAAGATGGCCCAGGGCTCCAAGCCAGGCGAGGGCGGCCAGTTGCCTGGGGGCAAGATCAGTGAGTACATAGCGAAGATACGCTACTCCACGCCTGGAGTCGGCCTCATCTCGCCTCCGCCCCACCACGATATCTACTCGATAGAGGACCTCGCGCAGCTCATCCACGATCTGAAGAACGCCAACCCCATGGCCAGGGTCAGCGTGAAGCTCGTCGCCGAGGTAGGCGTCGGGACGGTCGCGGCAGGCGTAGCCAAAGCGAAGGCCGACCACATAACCATCTCGGGCCACGACGGCGGGACGGGCGCCTCCCCGCTCTCCTCCATCAAGCACGCCGGGCTGCCGTGGGAGCTCGGGATCGCCGAGGCCCAGCAGGTCCTCGTCGAGAACGGGCTGCGGGGGCGTGTGATCCTGCAGACCGACGGCCAGCTCAAGACGGGCCGCGACGTCGCTGTGGCGGCGCTCCTCGGGGCCGAGGACTTCGCCTTCTCCACCGCGCCGCTCGTGGCCACGGGCTGCATCATGATGCGCGTGTGCCACCTGAACACTTGCCCTGTGGGCATAGCGACCCAGGACCCGGAGTTGAGGAAGCGCTTTACCGGCACGCCCGAGCACGTTATCAACTACTTCTTCTTCATCGCCGAAGAGGTGCGGGAGTACATGGCCAGCATGGGCTTCAGGAGCTTCGAGGAGATGATCGGACGCGCCGACAGGCTCAAGATGCGTGACGC
>JACCSM010000020.1 GCA_013698525.1 Rubrobacteraceae bacterium | reverse complement strand
TCGGGATGGGTGACATGCTCTACAAGCCCGTCTCGGCGGCAAGGCCGTCGCGCGTCCAGGGCGCCTTCATCGCAGAAGCGGAGGTCGGCAGGGTGGTCTCGGCCACGGTCGAGGCGGCCTCGGGGCGCGCGGATGCGCGCTTTGTCGAGGAGGTGACGGAACCCAGAAGCGTCAAGCAGGAGAACGACGAGCCAGACGACGACCTCCTTCCTGAGGCGGCGAGCTTCGTCGTCTCCACGCAGCAGGCCTCCGTCAGCGCTGTGCAGCGCCGGTTCAGGGTAGGCTACTCGCGGGCCGGCAGGATTATCGATGCACTGGAGCGTAAGGGCATCGTCGGCCCCTACGAGGGCTCAAAGAGCCGCGCCGTGGTTGCTTCTACGATGGACCTCGAGTCCATGTTCTCAGGCGATGAAGGGAAGGCCGATCTGGCCGAGGGTTGGTAGCTTTTGTGATAGGCTCTAAGGCGCAATGGAAGATAGGCGGCACAAGCACAACCCGGCGCAAAGCGACGAATCGAAAGGTGAGGCCGAGATCGGCCGCTTTCTGGAGCAGAAGCGGAAGGAGCGCGGTCTCTCCCTAGAGGATGTCGAGCAGGCGACCAAGATCCGCAAGCGCTACCTCACGGGCCTCGAGCGCGAGGACTACGCGATGCTACCCGACGCGGTCTACGTCAGAGGCTTTCTTAAGACCTACGCCAATTACCTCGGCCTCGACGGTGAGGCCCTCTCGCGGCAGCTCAAGGGCAACAGTAAACCGCGGCGCGAGCGTGGGATCGACTACAACACCGGGCCAAAGAGCGACTTCGAGGAGCCCCTGATCACACCCAGCGGCCTTACGGGGACGCGCAAACGCAAGATCCCCACCTCGGCCATCGCAACCCTGATCGTCGCCCTTCTCGCCCTTGCCGCCGTTATCGGTACCCTCTACTTCGTCGGACGCGGGGTGCAGGCCTCGAAGGAGGGTAACCCGCCGTCGGAGGAGAGCCCGCCTCGCCAGCAGCAACAAGAGGTGGCCGACAGGGAGAAGCCCCCCGAAGCCGG
This sequence comes from Rubrobacteraceae bacterium, assembly GCA_013698525.1. GTDB lineage: Bacteria > Actinomycetota > Rubrobacteria > Rubrobacterales > Rubrobacteraceae > Rubrobacter_D. Next base: position 7,894 of record JACCSM010000020.1, on the reverse strand, counting down.
GCCGGCAAAGGAAGGCGCGGGCGGGCGCAAGGAACCAGCGGGCGCGAAGCAGAGTGCCCCACCCGATACGTTGCAGGTCCTCGTCAGCGTGAGAGAGCGGCCATCGTGGATTCTGATCCGGACCGACGGAACCGCTGCCTACGAGCAGATAGCCCAGCCAGGGTTCTCGAAGACTTTCGAGGCCGAGCAGCGACTCTACATCAAGAGTGGGGATGCAGGGGCTGTTACGGTGGAGATCAACGGCCAGGACGCGGGTACGCTCGGGCGCGCGGGTGAGATCGTAGCCAGGAACTACACCTTGAAGAACGCAAGCTGAAGGGCACCTGAAACCCCTTGGGAGCACTAGACCCCTACAGTATAATCAGGCGTAGTAGATGCCGATTACATAATCTGTTGGCACACTCGCTTTTTGGAGGATGCATTGGATAAGAGCAAGGCTATAGACGCCGCCGTCTCCCAGATAGAGCGGCAGTTCGGGAAGGGTTCGATCATGCGCATGGGCGACGAGGAGCGGCCGAAGATCGCCTGTATCTCGACCGGCGCCCTGGCCCTCGACCTCGCCTTGGGCGTCGGCGGAGTCCCCAGAGGCCGGATCGTCGAGATCTTCGGTCCCGAGTCGAGCGGTAAGACGACCCTCGCCCTGCATATCATCGCCGAGGCGCAGAAGGCCGGTGGCCTCGCCGCCTTCGTCGACGCCGAGCACGCCCTCGACCCGACCTACGCCCAGGCTATCGGTGTTGACCTCGAGAACCTCTACTTTTCCCAGCCGGATAACGGCGAACAGGCCCTCGAGATAACGGATACCCTCGTCCGCTCAGGCGCCCTCGACGTCGTCGTCATAGACTCGGTCGCAGCCCTCGTACCTAGGGCTGAGATCGAGGGAGAGATGGGCGACTCTCACGTGGGACTTCAGGCCCGGCTCATGAGCCAGGCCTTGCGAAAGCTCTCGGGATCCCTCAACCGCTCTCAGACTACGGCCGTCTTCATCAACCAGCTGAGGGAGAAGATAGGGGTCATGTTCGGCTCTCCCGAGACGACGCCGGGAGGGAGGGCGCTGAAGTTCTATTCAAGCGTGCGTCTCGACATCCGGCGCATCGGTGCGCTCAAGGTCGGCAACGACGCTGTCGGCAATCAGACCAGGGTCAAGGTCGTAAAGAACAAGGTGGCGCCGCCTTTCAAGATGGTCGAGTTCGACGTGATGTACGGGGAGGGGATCTCCCGTGAGGGAAGCCTGCTCGACGTCGGCATCGAGCACGATGTGGTCCAGAAGAGCGGCGCCTGGTTCGCATACGGCGATGAACGCCTCGGGCAGGGCCGCGAGAACGCCAAGCAGTTCCTCAAGGAGAACTATGAGGTCCGCGGGCGTATCCTCGAGGAAGTCTACGAGAAGCTCGGACTCTTCGAGCCTGTCGAGACGGCCGATGAAGTAGCCGAGGAGCCCGCGGAGCAGGTGCTCTAAAGCAGCTTGCAAGGTGGTTGAACCACCTTGCAAGCTATCAGCTAGTCAGCACTTCAGCATGTCAGCTTGTTGTTTTCGCTGAAACCGAATCGCTCGTAGGCGAATTCGCGGTAGGTCGATAACCTTGAAGAGCGCTTTACAATCTCTGCACAAGGACCATCCATGCCCGAGATAACCGGCGTTCGCGGTCGCCGGGACAAAGCCAGAATCTTCGTCGACGGAGAGTTCTGGGCAGAGATCGACGCTGGCGTAGCCGCAGAGACCGGGCTCGTGGAGGGGGCCGCCTTATCGTCTGAGGAGTTGGATAGGGCGAGGGTCGCCGGGGAGAGGCCCATAGCGATGGGCCGCGCGCTCAACCTCCTGGGGTACAGGGCCAGGTCCGAGGCCGAGCTCCGCGAACGCCTGCAGCGTTACGGTTACATCGAGGAGACAATAGAAGGCGTCGTCCTTCGCCTCGAGGAGCTCGGCTATGTCGACGACGTCGAGTTCGCGCGCGAAAAAGCACATGAGAAGGCACGCAGGTACGGACCGCGGCGGGTCTCGGTCGAGCTCAAGAAGAGCGGCGTGGGGGAGGCCCTGGCGCGGGAGGTCGTGGAGGAGGAGTTCGCAGGTCGCTCCGAGGTGGAGGAGGCTCGTGCCGCCGCTGCGCGGCGGTATAATGGACGTGGGTCCGACGCGGAGGCGCGTAGGGTCTACGGCTTTCTGGTCCGCCGGGGTTACTCGGTGGAGGTATGTTCCCAGGTTGCCCGGGAGTACCGGGAGCCTCCGGAAGCCCAGGGATAGTCGAGCGAGCTTTATGCCGGGTCGCCGTTTTCGCGGCGGGCCCGCTGGGAGGACAACCTGTGAGTGTTTTGTTACTGGTCCTGGGACTGGTCGTCGGCCTCGCCGTCGGCGCGGCCCTGGGCTATTTCGTTTCCAAGTCACGTGTGGACAGTCGCCAGGCCAGGGCCAGGGCCGACGCGAGGTCCATCCTCGAGGATGCCGATCGCGAGGTCGAGACCAAACGCCGCGAGGCCGACCTTGCGGCCAAGGAGTCCTCACTCAAGATCAAAGACGACGCCGAAGCCGAGGTACGTGCCAGGCGGGCCGAGATCGCGCGCGTCGAAGAGCGCCTGGACAACAGGGATACCGGCCTTCAGAGGCGGGAGGGCGAGCTCGACGAACGCAGGCGCCTGCTCACTGAGACCGAAGAGGCGATGCGGCGCAAGGAAGAAGTGCTGAGGGAGAGGGAGGCCGACCACCTCAGGATGCTCGAGGAGGTCTCGGGCCTGACGCGCGAGGAGGCCGAGAGGAGGCTGTTCGCCGACCTGGAGTCGGAGCTCGAGGGTAGGCTCGGGCGCATGGTGCGTGACCTGACCCTCGAGGCCGAGGCGCGGGCTGACAACGAGGCGCGGCGTCTGATCTCCACCACCATGGAGCGCCTCGCTTCGGACCTGACCTCGGAGTCGACGGTAAAGGCCGTGTCTCTGCCTTCTGATGAGATGAAGGGTAGGGTCATAGGCCGTGAAGGCAGGAACATAAGGGCCTTCGAGGCCACGACGGGTGTAGACGTCATTATCGACGATACGCCCGAGACGGTCGTTATCTCCAGCTTCGATCCTGTCAGGCGCGAGGTGGCGCGAGTCTCGATGGGACGGCTCGTGCAGGACGGGCGCATCCACCCAGGGCGCATCGAGCAGATCGTCTCCAAGGCCCGCAAGGACGTCGAAAAGGAGATGAAGGCCGCAGGGCGCCAGGCGCTCTACGACGCCAAGATCTCTGGCGGCATGCACAACGACTTGCTGCGGCTTCTGGGCGCGCTGAAGTACCGTACTTCCTACGGCCAGAACGTGCTCGCCCACTCGGTCGAGGTCGCCAACCTCTGCGGCATGATGGCCCAGGAGCTCGGGGCCGACGTCAAGATCTCCCGCAGGGCGGCCCTGCTGCACGACGTCGGCAAGGCTATAGACCACGAAGTCGAGGGCACGCACGCCCTGATCGGGGGCCGCTTCGCGAAGAAGAGCGGGGAGTCTGACGAAGTGGTGCGGGCCATAAGCGCCCACCACCACGAGATAGAGATGGAGACGGTCGAGGATGTGCTCGTCGCCACGGCAGACGCCGTATCGGCTGCCCGGCCCGGCGCCAGGCGCGAGACGACGGAGACCTACATCGAACGCCTGCGCTCGCTCGAGGACATCGCCCTCGGCCACAGGGGGGTGGACAAAGCCTATGCGATCCAGGCCGGCCGTGAGATAAGGGTTATGGTCCAGCCCTCCGAAGTGGACGACCGTATCGCCGCCAAGCTGGCCTACGACATCTCCAAGCAGATAGAGACGGACCTGGAGTACCCAGGCCAGATAAAGGTCACCGTCATCCGCGAGAGCCGGGTCAGCGAGGTGGCCAGGTAGGGCAGGAACGCTTGTAGGAACGGTTCGCGAACCGCCCGAATACGAACCCAGTGGCTACTTGGATGCTTCAGTCGATCCGCATAGAGTTGTAGTGGAAGGCCCATACAGGGACCTCGGCGCCGGCTTCGCCCGCCTTACGGGCGTGGAGGGCGCCCGCCGCGGTCCCTCCCGCATCACCCACGTGGAAGACGCCCTCCTCGAGTTGCTACGCAACGCCCGCGACGCCGGTGCGGCCAACATCTACGTCGCCTCGACCCTGAGAGACCGGCGCTACAGAACCCTCACCGTCATCGACGACGGCAACGGCATCCCTGAATCTCACAGGGATCTGATCCTCGAACCCGGCGTGACCACCCGACACCTGAACCCCGTCACAGAACCAGGCGACCACTCCCTACCCACCCACGGCGCCGGCCTCTCCCTGTACCAGATAAAGAGCCTCTCTCTAGAGACCAGCGTCCTCTCCACATCCTCGCCTACCTCAATAAGGGCCATCTTCGATACCAATACCATCCCCGAACGTACCCTCCAGTCAACGACCCGACCATCGAACTCCAACCTCAGGGCTACGCTAGAACACTTCACCGAAACAACCAACATTCACAGCCCCAGGCTCCACACCTACTACGGGACCCCGGCCCGCATCCTCGCCACGCTCTTACATTACCGCATAATACAGAACCAACGAGAGAGTGCTGGCTTACGAGAGGAGGCTTTCGCGCTTGGGCTCGGCGTATCTATGAGGAGCGTACAGAGGATACTGCGTGGTGAGGTGGTGCCTGTCGAGGGTATTTCGGCGGGGGAGAGGAGTGGAGGGGCAGGGAGGAGGCGGGTTGGCGGGCGCGTAGATGGGGCCCCTGTGCTCGAGCTTGGGGTGGAGGAAAGTGAGCGCATTGCGGATATACTCAGGCGGGCGGCGCGGTCCGGGTACATGGAGGTCGCGGATCTGAGGATCGAGAGCCGTCCGGGGGAGATCTCCCTGAGAGCCCGAGTCTACGAGCCGGAGGAAGAGTATGAGTAGCACGACACGATCGACGCCGACAGCGCCCATACCGCTCTCCAGCAAGCCTGCCGGACAGGCAAGCCCCGATACCAGGACCGCGTGCATAAGGACCTTCGGATGCCAGATGAACGTGCACGACTCAGATCGCATAAGGCGCATGATCCAGGACGCAGGCTACGCGGAGGTCCAGCGTTACGAGGACGCAGACCTCGTAATACTCAATACCTGCTACGTCCGCGAGAATGCCGTCGACCGCGTCAAGGGACACCTCGGAGAACTGAACCGTCTCCGCCGCGAGGGCCGGGTAAAGAAGGTGGCCCTCACAGGTTGCATCGGCGCCGCAGAAGAGTCGGCCACCCTCAGGCAGACCTACAATATAGACCTGGTACTGGGCACGCATAATACTTACGAGCTGGCTGAGTTCGTAGGGCTGCCGACGATGCGGGAGACGTACACGCCCGAGCTGCCTGGGACGGAGGGCGGGCACAACGCCTTCGTCACGATAATGACTGGGTGCAACTACCAGTGCAGTTACTGCATAGTCCCTACTGTGAGGGGGCGTATGATCTGCCGCCCGATGGGGAGTGTGGTCTCGGAGGTAGAGAGGCTTGTCGCCGGCGGCACCGGGTACGTGACGCTGCTTGGCCAGACGGTGGACGCGTGGAGACACGAGGGCAAGAGGTTCTACGATCTCCTCGAGGCCGTCTCGGAGAGTGCGCCGCGCGTGTGGTTTACGACTAGCCACCCTTCCAACATGGAGGACCGCACGCTGAGGGCTATAGGGGAGAGGGATACCATCGTAAAGCGGCTCCACCTGCCCGTGCAGTCGGGGTCTGACAGGATGCTAAGGGTAATGCACCGTGGCTATAAAGCGGAGAGGTACAGGCGTAAGATCGAAGTTTTCAGGGAAGCGGCACCGGACGGTACCCTCAGCACGGACATTATCGTCGGCCATCCCGGCGAGACCGAGGAGGACCACGAACAGACACTCAAGCTCGTCGAGGACTGCGCTTTCGACTCGGCTTACATCTTCAAATTCTCACCGAGACGAGGCACCGAGGCCGCAACGCTAGCAGGTGCCGTGCCCGATGCCGTCGTCGGGCGGCGCTTCCTCGAGGTGCTGAGGCAGGTCGAACGGAACGCCTTCGAGAGGAACCAGCGCAAAGTCGGGGGCGTAGAGGAGATCTACATCCGTCACGGTAGCACGGAAGACGGCAAGGCTATCGGGGAGACGTGGAGCGGTCACGCCGTTCATGTCAAGACCGGCGTCGCGCCGGGGAACTACGTAAGTGCCAGGATAGAGTCCGCGGGACCCCACGTACTGTACGCAGGCGAGCCATCAGAGTGACGACCCTGGTCTGAGGGACGACGGCTGGCGCAGAACCCGAACAAGACCGCACTCGTAGTTTGCGGGCCCACGGCGGGCGGCAAGAGCGACCTCTCCGACACCCTTGCCGAGAGGCTCACCGAGGCAAAGGGCCGGCACGTACCCACGCTTGCCGTCGATTCCATGCAGGTCTACAGGGAGCTGCCCGTGATCACCAACCAGGCCCGCCGGAGGCCGGCGGAGCTCGTAGGCATCGTCTCCGTGACCGAGGAGTGGACCGTAGCCATACACAGGGCGCGTGCCCAGGAGATCATCGCAGCAGAGGATGCGTTCGTCCTCGACGCGGGCACCGGAATGTACCTCAACGCGATACTGCTAGATCTCCCCCTCGCGCCCAAGGTCTCTCCCTCTTTGCGTCGTCAGGCGCAGGAGGCGGCCCAAGGAGAACCCAACCCCCGCAGGGCCGCGCGGGCGAAAGAGCTGGAGCTGGCAGGGGCAGGGGGCCGCGGTTCGATCTGGGAAGGAGAACTGCTCTACGCCACCACTATCGTCTACCTCCGTCCTGAGAGGCACGCAGTCGACGCCGCCATCGAAGAAAGGTCAAGGAGAATAATCCTGAACGGCCTGCGCGAAGCCGAGAGACTCGCGGACATGGTCGCGGCGGGAACGAGTGTAAGCCCCCAGGTCATGGATTCCGTAGGTGTGCGCGAGCTGATCGGGCACCTCTCAGGGACTCTCCCGCTGCAGCAGGCACAGGACCTCATAGCTACCAGGACAAGACGGCTCGCCAGACGCCAGTTGCGATGGTTCGACAAGCTGGCTCGTAGCCTCCAGGGCCGCGCCAGGATAACCGTCGTGCAGAGCGCACAAGATCAAAAGGATTTGCATAATATGCATGATATAATCGGTATATGAGTGAGGATCGAGCGGTACTGGCAGGCGCTGGGGAGAGGCGCCACATGGCGGAGCTAGGGCGCTTGGCGAGCACCCTTGGGATCGAGGTCTCGGGCGTACTCGAGCAGGCGCGCAGGGACGGCACTGGTTACCTCGGGCGCGGCAAGCGCGAAGAGTTGCGCGAGTTGGTAGAGGAGACTGGGGCGCGTTTCATTGTGGCAGACGATGAGTTGACGGCCTCACAGGCCAGGGTTCTGGAGAAGGCGTGTGGCGTTTCCGTCGTGGACAGGACGGAGTTGATCATCCGCATCTTCGAGGCGCATGCCAGGGACGCGGCGAGCCGCCTCGAGGTCGAGCTCGCCGACCTGGAGTACCGTTTGCCGAGGGTCAAGGGCAAGAACCCGGAGTTGAGCCGCCTCGGGGGTGGAGGGGTTACGACGAGAGGACCTGGCGAGCAACAGCTCGAGTACGACAGGCGTGTCATCCGCGAGCGCATAGCGACCATAAACCGAAAGCTCGAGGAGGAGAAGGCAGGCAGGGCCGTCCGGGGTACCCGTCTCAGAGAGGATGGACCACCGACCGTCGCACTGGTGGGCTACACGAACGCCGGAAAGACTACTATCCTGAACGCTCTCAGCGGGGCGAGCAGGTCGACGAAAGATAGACTCTTCGAGACCCTGGAGACCACTACTCGTCGCGTCGAGGGGGGCAGGAAGAACGGGCCTGATGGCATGTGGCCCGACTTCGTCGTCACCGACACCGTGGGGTTTATAAGGAAGCTACCCACACAACTGGTGCACTCCTTCGCCTCGACGCTGGAGGTG
>JACCSM010000355.1 GCA_013698525.1 Rubrobacteraceae bacterium | reverse complement strand
GTGTCGTCCACCGACCTGGGAGCAGCGGGTGAGTAGAGGCGGTTCTCCGTAACCTTCACGCCCTCAGGCGGGTAGAACCCGATAAACGGAACCGGCGAGCGCCAGAGGTGCTGTATCACCCCGAGCGTCACGTTGCGGCGCTCCGCAGGCTCCCCGACAGACTCGGCGAAGCGCGTCGCCGTCAGGCGCATGTGCCTGGGCTCCCACGGATGTGGCTCTCCCACGGTCCGTAACCGTCTCCGGCGCTTCGTTATACGACGAACCTCTTCCATGACGCGCGTATTCTACAACTCTCGTGCGGCCGATGCCCGGCAGGAAAAAGTTCGAGAGCGGGACCGAAGCCCCGCCCTCGTGGTCCTGACGAAAGTCTTGCTTTACTGCCTGCTTACGAGCAGCAGGTAGAGGAAGGTCAGCACTGCCGTGAGAGCAGCGGCGATGTACGTGAATGCCGCCGCGGTCAGGACCCGCCTGGTCCCTCCGGCCTCGGTGCCCGACAGTATCCCGTAGCGCGTAAGGAGTCCGTAGGCGCGGGTAGAGGCGTTGATCTCGACGGGCAGCGTCACCACGTGGAACAGTAGAACCCCGGCGAACAGCAAGATGGCGACGTTGATCAGGAGCGACCCCATCGGGCTCGACGCGCCCCCGACAAAGAAGGCCATAATGAAAGCCATAGGCCAGATCTGGCTGCTGAAGTTAACGACCGGGAAGATTCCGGCCCTCAGCTTCATCGGCAGGTAGCCGCTCGCGTCCTGGATCGCGTGCCCCACCTCGTGGGCGGCCACGCTGACCCCGGCGATGGAGTTGCCCCTGAAGTTGTCCTCGGAGAGTCGTATGACCTTGCTCCTCGGGTCGTAGTGGTCGGTGAGCTGTCCGGCCACAGGCTCTACCCTCACGTTACTTAGGCCGTTGCGGTCGAGGATCATACGCGCCGTCTGCTGGCCGGTAAGCCCGCTGGCGCTTCTCTTCTTCGAAAACTTCGAGTAAGAGCTCCTCACCCACAGGGCCGCGGCCCCCGAGATGAGCATGCCGACGATCATTATTAGCAAGTAACCGCCGAATCCACCTGGTACAAACAAAGTCTTTCCTCCTAGCAGATTTACTGCCCATATTCTACTACACAGATATACGCAGGAGCGCCTGCAAAGTTCCGCTGAAAGCACGTTTACACGGGATTGGGAGGTGCCTGACCGCCCGCCAGGATGACGTGTGGGCAAGAGTCGGGGCGGGACTAGAAAGCCCCGCCCCGGTTTCGTGGACTCTTATCGTTCGCCGCTAGCCCTGGCTACTGGCCTCCTTGAGATCGTCTACGACGGAGGGATCGGCCAGGGTCGAGACATCGCCAAGGTCGTCTTCGCCTTCGGCCACGCCACGGAGGACGCGACGCATGATCTTGCCGCTTCTCGTCTTCGGCAAATCGGGGGTGAAGATGATCTCCTCAGGCCTCGCGTGCGGGCCTATGGCCTTCCTGACCTGGTCGTTGAGCTCCTTAATGAGTTCTTCGCTTCCCTCTCTGTCACCTTCCAGGATCACGTAGGCCACGATAGCTTGGCCCTTGTCCTCGTCGTGCCGCCCGATAACGGCGGACTCGACCACGGCCTCGTGAGAAACGAGCGCGCTTTCGACCTCCATCGTGCCGATGCGGTGCCCTGAGACGTTCATTACGTCGTCTATCCTGCCTGTGATGGTGTAGTAACCATCCTCATCCCGCTCAGCACCGTCCTCGACGAAGTACTTGTCGCCGAGCCTCTCCCAATAGGTCTCGCGGAAACGCTCGGGATCCTTGTAGATCGTCCTGAGCATGCCTGGCCACGGCCTGGTGACGACCAGGTTTCCCTTTCCGGCGCCTTCGATCGGATTGTCGTCCTCGTCGTAGATGTCGACGAAGATTCCGGGGAAAGGCCTGGTGGCGCTGCCAGGCTTGGTCGTGGTGAGGCCTGGGAGCGGCGCGATCATGATGCCGCCGGTCTCCGTCTGCCACCACGTGTCCACGATCGGGCACCGACCCTTGCCGATGTTCTCGTGGTACCACTCCCACGCCCGCGGGTTGATGGGCTCGCCGACGGTGCCGAGCAGGCGCAGGCTGGAGAGGTCGTGCTTCTCCAGGTTCTCGGTGCCGCTCTTCATGAACGCCCGGATGGCGGTAGGGGCGGTGTAGAGGATGTTGACCTTGTGGTCTTCGATCACCTGCCACCAGCGATCAGCTTCCGGGTAACTCGGCGTTCCTTCGAACATCAAGGTCGTCGCGCCGTTGGAGAGCGGCCCATAGACCAGATAGGAGTGGCCCGTGACCCAGCCAACGTCCGCCGTACACCAGTACACGTCGTCGTCCTTGAGGTCGTGGACCCACTTGTTGGTCGTCTTGACGTGCGTGAGATACCCCGCCGTCGTATGCACGATACCTTTAGGCTTGCCCGTCGAGCCCGAAGAATACAGGATGTACAGTACGTCCTCGGAGTCCATGTGCTCCGCCGGGCAATCGTCGCTCGCCTCGCTTACCAGGTCCTGCCAGTAATGGTCGCGGCCCTCGGTCATCGGCACTTCGTCGCCGCTACGCCGAACGACTATGACGTTCTCCACGCTCGGGGAGTCGGCGAGGGCCTTGTCGGCGTTCTCTTTTAGTTTGGAGACCTTGCCGCCGCGGGGGGCGGAGTCGGCGGTTATGAGTAGCTTGGCTTCGGCGTCGTTTAGGCGGTCGCGCAGGGAACCAGGCGAGAAGGCGGAAAAGACCACCGAGTGCGGAGCGCCTATCCTGGCGCAGGCCAGCATCGCCACGACCAGCTCCGGGATCATGGGCAGGTAGATGCCTACGGGGTCGCCCTTTTGCACGCCCATTTCCTTGAGTACGTTGGCGGCTTTGGCTACTTCCGACGTTAGTTCGGAGTAGGTGTAGGTCTTCGTGTCGTCGGGTTCGTCGCCCTCCCAGATCAGGGCTGTCTTATCACCCTTGCCCTGCTCCACCTGATAGTCCAGGCAGTTGTAGGCGGCGCTGATCTTGCCTCCCACGAACCACTGTGCGTCCTGCGGGTTCCAGTCGAGGACCGTGTCGAAGTCCTCGAACCAGTGAAGATCGCGGGCGCACTCCGCCCAGAATCCCTCGTAGTCCTTTGCCGCCTTCTCGTACACCGAGGCGTCCTGGACGTTCGCCCGCGCCGCGAATTCTTCCGGCGGC
>JACCSM010000012.1 GCA_013698525.1 Rubrobacteraceae bacterium | reverse complement strand
CCGCCAGCGGAAGGGGCGCCGGCGGCCTAAGGGGTGTCAGGAAAACGGGGAACGACCCCTCCGGGGGCTAGAAAGGGACCGTCTTGGTGATGAAGGAGGGAATGGGTCTGGGAGACATCGCCCCCGGGCTCATCGTGAGGCACACCAACCGTCGTCTGGGAAAGCTGGATCCGTGCGAAGCTTGCGAACGTTTGATCTCTGGCCGCATCTCGTTTTCGGAGTTTGTGGATCAGGTCGGCGAAGAGTACAAGGAGCTCCTTGATTTCATGATGGACAACGACCTGCACCCTGGACGCCCCGAGGAGGTGCTTTTCTGCATAGACTGCCACGCGGGCCTCTATGACCGTACCCTCCTTCGCTCCCAATTGGAGTACCTCTACAGCCACGGCAGGCGCGAGAGTATCGGCTGAGCGGGAACGAAGACAAGACGGCGTAGAACCTTCGTTCCGGTCTGTGGAGAGAGCGGGAGGTACAGTACCATGAACGACGAGATGCAGAAGCGTGTGATCTCGATCCTGTCGACGGGGATCGCCTACGTGCTTGCGAGTCAGCTCGCAGACAGGCTGATACAGGAACCGGAGATCCGCGGCGTCAGGGATGACGTGAAGGAAGCGGTACTCCAGGCAGGGTTCTCGCTGGCTTCGACGATCATCGCCTCCTTAATTATCCGGCGGGTCGTGAGCAGCCGCTGGAGCTCATAAAGAGGAGGGCGGCACACCCGCGGATCATGCGAGAGCCCCCGTTCTTGCGTTATCATGGCTACCATGGGCATCACATTGATAGTCTTGTTCGTCGCGGTTGCTGTGATACTCGCCGCCTCCGTCGCGCTCGGGCGCGACGCCAGGGAAGTCGAGAGCGCCCGCGACACTGAGTATCTGGAACTCGAGGGGGCGTGGATCCGCTACAACGTCATCGGCGGGGGGCCCGCGGTCGTACTCGTACACGGCTGGTTATCCTCGTCCCGCATCTGGGAGCAGCTCGCAGGGCGTCTGGCGCAGCGCTTCACTGTATATACCCTCGACCTGAGCGGTTTCGGTGAGTCGGACAAGCCCCTCTCTGGATACGGTATACGAAACGGGAGCAGGCTTCTCTACGCTTTCTGCGCCCACTTCGGCCTGACCCACGCCAACGTCATCGGCCACGACCTCGGCGGGGCCATGGCCGTAAAGCTCGCGGCCGATCATCCCGACGTCGTAGGACGTCTCGTCGTCATCGCGACCCCGGCCGACGAGAACCAGATCGACCTTCCGACCCTGCTGTGGCTCGTCACCGTGCCCGTCGTCGGCCCCATCTTCTACGCCTTGGGGCGCGTGGCGCGTCCTATTCGCCGCCTCTGGATGCGGCCCTTCGTCGCCGACTCTGACGACCTCACAGAAGTGGTAGTGGATGACGCTGGACGGTCCACGCCCGCCGCTGTATCCAAGACCCTGAGTATCTCGAGGCGTGAGATCTCCCGCGGCCGGCTCGCCAGGCAGGCCAGGATCATAAAGATCCCACTCCTAGTCGTCTCAGGGGAGGAGGACCAGATCGTCGACCCTCAATCGGTCGGGGCGTGGGCTGGGGGCGTTGACAAGTCCGAGATCTGCCTTATAGACGAATGCGGCCACCTGCCCATGATCGAGCGTATCGCCGAGTTCAACGCCCAGATTCTCGCCTTCCTGACGGGCGACGCCCGTTACCTGGATCACGTCCACCCGGCCCCGGAGACGAACGAAGAGGCCGAAACCCACTACGTGGACGAGGGCGGCGAGGCGCAACCTTCTACGGACATCACTGGCCCATCGGACGATACGGTAGATCTCAGCCCACGCCCCACGGTGTTCGAAGCCGAACGTGGTAACGTGCCGCGGGTAGTCCGCAAACTCGGGGGAAGGTACCCGGCCAGAATCCCGCCTCCGAAGCCGTACCCAGACGTTGTCGAGGAGCCACCGACATCGAGCGGCCGGGCCAGACGCGAGCCCTCTGATGAAGATTTTCTACCCGGGCTGCCTGACGACCTCTTCGACTGGCCTGAGACGCGGCGCGAATTCGGCCCACGCGAGCGGCGCCAGGATGACCTGTCCGACGGGCAGGACGACCACGATTACCCTCCCGACCGGGAAGGACCTCCCCGCAATTAGCATTTCAGCACTTCAGCTTGTTGTCGTTCGTAGCCTCACGCGATCACGGTAGGTCGACAGCTGTGCCGATTGCCGTAAAGCTGTTGGTAGGGCGGTCGAACCTGCTACGCACACGCTACCTGAGGCCGAAAGTCGGCCACAGACCACTATGCTGACTAGCCGACAAGCCGAAGGCCGGAGCGTGCTGACCGGCTGAAATGCGCGAGCCGCTGAAAGCGGCTCGCTCTAGAGCTCCTTCTTCAGATACAGCCACTCGCGGATGTCCAGAAACCAGGCCGCGATAATGGAACTTTGCCGCGAGACCTCTACGTAACCCTCCGCCTCGTAGAGCCGCAGGGCGCCCAGGTTGTTGCCCGTTACGTGCAGGCCCACGGTCTTTTTGCCCGCGTCCCTGGCGAGGTCTTCTGCCGCCGCAAGCAGGCGCCGCGCCATTCCCTGGCGCCGGAAGGAGGGGGAGATCACGAGCCGCTCGACGTAGGCCTCTGAGGCGACAGAGGAGTATGTTGGGTAGGAGAGCAGCATCGTCGCCCAGACCGCCCGCAGAATACCGAGGTTGCGGGTGAGAGATCTCCACAGACCGCGGGCGAGGATGTCTTCCCTTGAGACTTCGGTCCTGATACCGACGCTGCCGGCGATCTCCGCATCCGCGTACCCTTCGACCACCAGGGATCTCACCCCGCCCGAGGCGTGTTCCAGGCAGACCCACCGCTCCATGATCTTGATTGCGCGGTCCATCTTAGCGCCGAAGACGTGCCTGAACTGGTCCATGAATCCTTCTACGACGAGGGCGGCGATAGCCTGGTCATCATCAGGCCGGGCGAGGCGTACGGTGAACTGCTCGGCCTCCATCGGGACATCCTACCAGAGTCCCGAACCTCAGCCGATGAGCCGCCTGCGCATGATCTGGACCGGGATCAAGGCCAGCACGCTGGTAAACACGAGAATCCAGGCTATGTCGGCGAGTACTGCCGGCGACGGGCCCGTGGCGAGCTCCCTGCACACGTTGACCGCGTGGTAGAGCGGCGTGAACCAGGCGACCTGCGGGACCGGCGCGGGAAAGTCGTCTACGGGGAAGAAGACCCCAGACAACAGAAATAGCGGCGTCACGACCAGGGTAAAGTAGTAGGCGTAGAGGTCTATGCGTTCTATAAGGCTGGTAAACAGCGTGCCCATCACGCTGAACATAACGCCGATTACCAGCAACATCAGGGGCAGGAGCAGGGCCCACCACGACGTGACGAGCGGCTGCCCGAACACGATCCCGAGCACCACTATAGTCGCGAGGAACGCCGTGCCGTAGAGCGCCGCTCGCGTCCCCGCCCACAGATACTCACCGCCAACCACGTCCTCCGCGTTGACGGGCGTGGTTATTATGGCGTCGTAGATCTTGTCTATCTTGAGCTTGACGAAGGTGTTGAACGTGCTCTCGAAGGAGGCGGCGAACATGGCGTTGCTCGCAAGAAGCCCCGGCGCCACGAACTGGACGTAGGGCTGGCCGTTGATGCCTCCCTGCTGGATGAACGCCCCGAGCCCGAGCCCGAGGGCTACAAGATACAACAGCGGTTCGACGAAGTTGGGGAACAGGATGCTCTTCCAGTACTTCCGGAATATGGTGATGTTGCGCTGCCACACCCTGAACGATCCGCGCGCCGAGGGTATCCTTATCGTGCCCACTACTCTACCAACCTCCTGCCTGTGAGCCGCAGGAAGACGTCCTCGAGCCCGGCCTGACGGTAAACGGTGTTCTCGATCTTCGCCCCCGAGCCCCGCACTCTCTCGAGGAGCGCGTCCGCGTCTTCGGTGTAGGCGAGGATCGACTCATCGCCTGTCCGCTCGACAGCGTCGGAGGCCGCCTCGATAATAGGAACGAGCTCTTCGAGGGACCTGTGGTCGGTCCTGAACTCGAGGACCTGCGGGCTGACGTGCTCTTCGACCAGCGCCCCGGGAGTCCCTTCTGCGATGATCAAACCCCCCTCCATGATCACGAGCCTGTCACACAACCTCGCGGCCTCCTCCATGTAGTGGGTGGTGAGGATGAGGGTCTTGCCCTCGGCCGTGAGCTCGCGCAACCGGTCCCAGACGAGCAGGCGCGCCTGCGGGTCGAGCCCCGTGGTCGGCTCGTCGAGGACGACGATCTCGGGGTCGTTGAGCAGGGCCCTGGCGATGAGCAAGCGCCGCTTCATCCCGCCAGAGAGCTGCTCGACCGTCGCCTCGGCCTTCTCGGAGAGCTGCATGAAGTCGAGGAGCTCCTCCGCCCTCCTGAGCACAAGCTTGCGCGGAAGGTCGTAGTACCTGCCGTAGATGAGCAGGTTCTCTTCCACCTTCAGCTCGTCGTCGAGGTTGTTCTCCTGCGGGACGACCCCGATGCGGCGTTTGATCTCCCGCTCGTGATGGTAGACGTCCAGGCCCGCTACGGTGAGCTCGCCGCCCGTCGGTATTACGGCCCCGTAGATCATCTTCATCGTCGTCGTCTTCCCAGCCCCATTCGGCCCCAAGAAACCGAAACACTCTCCACCGGATACTCTGAAGTCGACGCCCCTGACCGCCTCGAAGCCCGCGTAGCTCTTCTTGAGGCCCCGCGCCACAAGGGTGTGCTCCCCGGACAGGGTCCCCGTGGTTCTCTCAGTCTCCGTGTTCAACCGCCAACCTCTCTATAATCTTGGAAACGATGACCGGTTCCCATCCCCCGGTAACCGCCGCCGGACGCCCGAACCGGCCGGTGTTTCGGACAACGCTAGGGCCGGGGGAGATCTCGGGAACAGCACATATTCTACCGTATCTCGGCTATCGGACCAGCGCCAGGGGAGCGGCGTTCCTCTGAGTATAAGGCCAGCCAGGCTCCCTGCCACCGACGAAGGAGCGTTGCCAACTATTAAGGAATGTTCACCAACTACTCTATCGTTTTGCGAAAAGTGATGCTAAAATCTCGCGCATGTTTCATTCGGCGAAGCGGCAGCGACGCGGGTCAAGAGCAGCTTTTGCGCAGGTGAGAAGAACGGAGAGGGTACATGGGCAAAAGGTCTGACCGACGCAAGTTCAGGAGGCGACGCCGGTGGGCCGGGTTCTTCCTGCTCTTGTCGCTTTCCCTTGTGGCCTCCGGCGTGATGTTGATCAGGGACATGACTTCCCCTGACTTGCAAACGACCGCCTCCGGGAGCGTAGACAAGGTCGGTGTGGCGAGGGTAGCGTCTGTGCGCGTGCCCGATACCCCTGAGGCTACGAGCGGGCAGAAGGAGGACAAGGCGGAGTTCCTTGCCTCAGAAGAAGAGGGCAAGAAGACCGCTGCCGAGAAGAACGAGGTCGACACAGAGGCCGGGCAGAAAGCTGATGAGAAAGTGGCCGCCAGGGATCAGGCGGACCAAAGGGCGAAAGAGTCTGACCCGAAGCCGCCTGCAATACCGACGCCGCCAACGGACGACCTGTGGATGTCTATCCCGGCGCTCGGGCTATACGATAACTACGTGACGAACACGGGCGACTTCTCGGCGATGGACTACGGGGCCATCAAGTTGCCCGAGACGGGCTTCCCGTGGCAGGACAACGCGAACACCTACATAGCGGCGCACAGGCTGGGGTGGCCCGGCACGGCGAGCAACCATCAGTTCTACGATCTGCCGCTTCTGGCCAAGGGGGATGTGATCTACCTCGGCGACGTCAACGGGACCACCTACACCTATCGGGTCACCGGCTTCAAGGAGATAACGGCGAACGAGACCTGGGTCACGGCCCCGCAGGCCGGCAGGGACATGGTCTCTTTGCAGACTTGCATAGAGAACTTCGGCGACTACTGGACGATGGGCCCGAACTGGTACGTACGCTATATCGTTCAGGCTGACAGGGTCTCTGTGGACGTCGCGAAGTAACAATTCAGCTTGTTTTCGCTCGTAACCTCTCGCTCGTAGTCGGATGCGCGATTCGCAAAATGTCGATACCTCTGCGAAGTAGGGCGCCCCTGCGAGGGGCGCTGTTCTTTGGTGCGGCGCGCAAAAGCGTCTATACTTGCCGCGCCTGTCAAGGTGGCAGGCCCTGGTACTTCGAGATAGGAGAGTGACTCACATGGCACTGGTTACGATGCGCCAGCTTCTGGACGAGGCGGCGAACGGCGGCTACGGCGTCGGGGCTTTCAACGTCAACAACCTGGAGCAGGTACAGGCGATTATGGAGGCCGCGCGCGAGACCGGGTCTCCCGTCATCATCCAGGCCTCGCGAGGTGCGCGCAAGTATGCCAACGACCGCTTTCTGTACCATCTCATGGAGGCCGCGGCGGAGGTTTACCCCGAGATCTCGGTCGCCCTGCACCAGGACCACGGCAACTCCCCCGAGACATGCAAGAGCGCCATTGATCTGGGCTTTACCAGCGTCATGATGGACGGCTCGCTGATGGACGACGGCAAGACCCCTGCGGACTTTGAGTACAACGTGGGTGTCACGCGCGAGGTCGTCGAGATGGCGCACGCGTCCGGCGTCACCGTGGAGGGCGAGCTTGGGACGCTCGGCGGCATAGAGGACGACGTCGGCTCGGGTGAGGTGAACCTGACGGACCCAGACCAGGCCGTGGAGTTCGTCGAGCGGACGGGGGTTGATGCGCTCGCGGTCGCTATTGGGACGAGCCACGGGGCTTACAAGTTCACCAAGGAGCCTGACCGTGAGGTCCTCGCCATGCACATCATCGAGGAGATCAACGAGCGGCTTCCGACCACGCATCTCGTCATGCACGGCTCCTCCAGCGTGCCCAAGGAGCTCGTCGACATTATCAACGAGTATGGCGGCGACATACAGCCAACGTGGGGCGTGCCTGTGCGGGAGATACAAGAGGGCATCAAGCACGGCGTGAGGAAGATCAACGTCGACACCGACCTGCGTCTGGCGGCGACGGGCGCGATCCGCAAGGCCTTCGCCGAAGACCCTTCGGAGTTCGACCCTCG
>JACCSM010000625.1 GCA_013698525.1 Rubrobacteraceae bacterium | reverse complement strand
GGTCGCGGTTGCTCGGCGAGAGTGCGGCGCTGCCGAAAAAGCGCAGGCGCGGGCGGCAGCCTGAGATCCCGCAGCCGCACCCGGCGAGCTGGTGGGCCTCGAGGGAGAAGAGGAGCGTGGAACACCTACCCCTCGCGGACACGGCGAAAGAGAAGATGGAGTGGGAGGTTCTCGGTCTCAACGTCCACAGGCATCCGCTCGCGCCGTACCGCGGCGCCCTCGAAGAGATCGGGGTGGTCCCAAGCGAGGGGATCATGGAATTACCGCACGGCACCAGGGCCCGCGCGGCGGGCCTGATCGAATGCCTCCAGAGTCCCCCGACGAAGAGCGGGTACCGCGTGTACTTCCTGCTGATCGAGGACGAGTGTGGGCTGCTGCAGGCGACGATCTTCCGCTCAGTCTACGAGAGGTGCGGCGACATCCTGCATCATGAAGGAGCGTTCCTGATCGAAGGCAGGGTGGAGCAGACCATCGAGAAGGGCTTCGCCTTCCTCGTTCACCGTATAGAGAGCTTGCGAGATGTCCTGCTCGAGGCCAGGGTGCCTGTGCCGCGGGTGGAGTCTTCTCCGGGAGCCTTCTTGCGTGCCGGAAGACGGGGTCGGAAGGCTGGGTAGAAAGCATTTCAGCTTACGATACGCCAGGCTCACCCTACCTGATGCTCTTCAGGAAATCTGCGAGTGTGGCGTTGAACTCCTCGGGGGCTTCGAGATTGGAAAGGTGGCCGGTCTGGGGAATGGTTACGTGGCGGGCGCCGGGTATCTTCGCAGCCATAACGCCCATGATCTCGGGGGAGGAGATACCATCCTCCGCCCCGCCGACGACGAGGGTTGGGACGCCTATCTCACCGAGGAGCGGGGTCGAGTCAGGGCGCTCGCGCATGGCGCCGAGGGCGGCGACGGTGCCGTCGGGGGAGTTCTCGAAGATCATGGCCCGCACACTCTCCACAAGCTCCTCGTCGTTCTGCAAGGTGTCAGGGGTGAGTAGGCGTTCCATCTGAAGCTCAACGAGGACCCCGACTCCCTCCTGGGCGACGCGGAGGGCCGTCTCGTTGCGGGTCTCCCTCATCTCCTCGGAGTCGGGTTCGGCGCGCGTATTGGCGAGAACGAGGGCGGTCACCCTCTCGGGGAAGAGCCTCATACACTCGAAGGCGACGTAGCCGCCCATTGAGACGCCGCCGAGGATCACGCGTTCCAGATGCAGCCTGTCCAGGAGGCCGCGGACCCCTTCCGCATAGTAGCGGACGTCGGGCTGGGCCGGAGTACGGGGGGAACGCCCGAATCCGGGGTAATCCGGGGCGACGACGCGGTGGCTCTCCGAGAATGCCGTAATCTGGGACTCGAACATCCTGCCGTTGAGCGGGAAGGCGTGAAGCAGGACGAGCGGCTCACCCTCCCCGAGATCTCTGTACGACATCGCTACGCCGGAAGTCCTGTGGTCCACTACGCTCTCCTTTGATTAGCATTTCAGCCGGTCAGCATTTCAGCTTGTCAGCTTCTGGCCTTGTGGCACTTTTCCTCTACAAGATCTTCGCTGCCACCGATGGTAGCGTTTTCGGCGGATAGTTTCCGCGTATACCTTTTCCCTGATGCCCGACACCTGAAGCCTATGGGCTACCATACCTTCTAACGGGTCCTGACCGAAGGGTAACGAGCATGTGGAAGAACCTGGCGAGTGTGTTGGAAGGGAAGATCGTGCGTCTGGAGCCGCTGGCGAGGCGCCACGAGAAGGGACTCTTCGAGGCCGCACAGGATCAGAGGATCTGGCGCTGGATGCACTACGACGTCAGCGAATCCGGCGAGAGTTTTCACGCCTGGCTCGAGGACGCCCTGGCTGCTTCTGCAGCGGGGACGGAGGCCGTCTTCGCCACCGTGGACGCAGGCATGGGGGAGCCTGTGGGCAGCACCCGCTATCTCGCCCTTCGTCCCGAGCACAGGGGGCTGGAGATCGGATGGACCTGGCTCGCTCCCGCACACTGGCAGACCGGTGCCAACGTCGAGGCCAAGCTGTTGATGCTGGAGCACGCCTTCGAGCGCCTGGGGTGCCTGCGCGTCGAGTTCAAGACCGACGCCCGCAACGAGCGTTCGCGCGCCGCCCTTGCGGCTCTCCCGGCGCAGTTCGAGGGTATCTTCCGCAAGCATATGCTCGTGCGTGGCGGCGAACGCCGCGACTCCGCCTACTACAGTATCATCGACGACGAGTGGCCAGAGGTCAGGTACAACCTCAGGCGACGCATCGACGCTATCCTAAAAAAGGAGGTCAGATGAGCGACGGCGGCACTCCGGCCGGGCGACGCAGGGCGACGGTCGCTGAAGCGATGGGGCGGTTGCCGGGACCCGGGGGAGAGCGATTCGCGGAGGTACTCGGGCACGGGAGTATGGAGGTCGAGATCTACGCGCCCCGCGGCACCGACCCGCAGACGCCGCATACGCGCGACGAGCTATACGTGGTCGTCAGTGGAAGCGGGACGTTCGTCAACGGGCCGGAGCGCCATCCCTTCGG
>JACCSM010000614.1 GCA_013698525.1 Rubrobacteraceae bacterium | reverse complement strand
AAGACTACCAGGACTTCGAGGAAGCCGAGAAGAACATAGGCGAGTTTATCGAGGAGGTCTACAACCAGAAGAGATTGCACTCCAGCCTCGGGTATCTGCCACCGGTAGAATTCGAGGCGCTACATGTCCTGAAGGCCGGAAGTTGACTATGGGCACTGTCCGGAAAAATGGGTTCACACCAACTACTACCGGAGCGTCCGCGACGGGGAGAGGGTGCGGAAGGAGTACGTGGGCGCTGGCGACGGGGCGGAGGCCATCGCCTGGGCGGACGCGACGCTCCGGGCAGAGGAGGAAGAGAAACAGCGACGGAACCGCGAGGAACTGGAGCGCGTCCGGGACCTCGCCGCGCCGGTCCTTAAGACGGACGATGCCGCCAACGTCCTGGTCCGGGCCGCGCTGGTGGACGCAGGGTTCCACCGCCACAACGGACAATGGAGGATGAGGCGTGACTCTTGAACTTACGGACGGCGCGAGGGCCAGGATACGGGAGCTACAGGCCCTCGCCGACAGGGCGGAGAAGGGAGAAGAGGGAGCCCGCAAGGAGCTGCGGGTGGCGGTGCGGGAGAGCGCCCCGGAGGTCATAGCCCGCTGCTCGAACACGGCGCGGAGCTACCGGGGCATCCTGGCGAAGACCGCCTCGGGCGGCGACCCGCTGGTGGAAGAGGCGATACAGGAGAGGGCATCGCGGGTCGCCGCTGAGGTGGCCGGGGAGAACCCGAGCCCGCTGGAGGCGTTGCTCTCGGAGCGGATAGCGTCCCTGTGGGTGCTGGTGGAGCTCTTCGAGGCCCTCATGAGCGCGCAACTGAGCACCGCATCGGGGGGCACTAAAGGTCGCGTGTCGCCCGCCCTGCTCAAGCACTACCTCGCCTGGCAGGACCGCGCCAACAGCCGTTACCTCCAGGCCATGAGGGAACTCGCGAGGGTGAGGAAGCTGCAAGCCAACACCCCCGGCATCCAGTTCAACACGCAGATCAACTTCACAGAGTAGAAGAGTAGCCGGAACGGGAGGACGGCCTTCCTTCCCCTTCACGGCTTCATGGCCTATTGGACCGCGAGAATGCCGCTTGCTCCGAGTGGGTCTCGATCCAGCTCACGGCCAGGGCGCGGCACTCTTTCTGGGACAGGCCGAACTCGTCTCGCGCCCATGCCACGAGCCACGGCTTGGGCATGTATTCCCCGGCGAACCAGGCGTGGACCGCAGAGCGGGATGGGGAGGTGCCGTCGGGGCGGGCGTTCTTCAGCAGGCGGTAGAGCTGGTTCGGGTTCTCTACCCCGGCCCGCCGGTACATCGCCAACCAGAACAGCCGCAGGAACTCGTGCTCTTCTATCGTCTCTTTCGTTGTCTCTTGCGCGGCCTCCGCCGGCGGGGCGTCACGTCGCGCCGTCAGGCACTCCCAACACACGTCTTCCGGGTTGTAGCGCGAGAGCTTCGCCGGCTCCCCGAGGACCGCGAACGCCGCGCACCCCCTCCCGTTGGCGCAACGTTTCGGAGTCATGTTCCCTCCTCTTGCGATCGTCCTCTTCCGTCGTCGGCAAGTGCGCCGCGGTGAAGGCGTAGCCCTCGCCGCCGTCCCGCTTCGGCCCGCGCCGTCTCCTCTCGCAACCGTTCCTCCGGAACCACGCAATAGACCAGCCCCCGGCTCGTGTCCCGCAGCTCGCGGGCGACCTCCAGCGCCCGCCCCAGCCCCAGCGGGACGCCTCAGGCGTCGAGATAAGCCGGCCGCCCCAGGCCGGGACAGCCCGTGAGCACTGCTACCCGGTAGATCTCCTGCGAGGCCCCCATCAGAGGACCCGGGCGGCTTCGCGCCTGGAGCTTTCCGCGCAGCGCCGGCACGGGACGGCCTCTACGACCTCGACCTCTTCGCCGGACTCATCCTCGACCAGGTGGCCGATGAAGACGAGGCCGTCGTAACAGCCGTGGGGCCGGAGGCGCTCCAGGCCGGAGTAGTGGGCGTCGAGGGTGTCGTCGTGATCGTGGGGGTGTACGCTAGTGGTGTCCATTGGGGTCCTTTCCCATTGGGCCGGGCCTCGGGAGGTTGCCACCTCGCCGGGGCCGTTTTCTTTCGACACCCTTATTCTAGCAGCTTTGTGCCTACAGTCAATGATATTGACTCGATTTCATGTTAAAATGACTCTAATAAACCCGGACACAGAAGGGATGAGCGTATGCTAGCCACGGTGTATCTGGACGGCAAGAAACTGAAAAGGATAAGGACGCTGAAAGGCAAGACTCAGCGCGCCCTGTCGACAGAGTCCAGCGTCTCCACAAGCACGATCTGGCTCCTAGAGGCCCGTGAGAAGAACGAGAGGTTTCACCCGCCCACGCTTACCAAGCTCGCTCGTGCGCTCGAAGTGGAGCCCACTGACCTCGTGAGCGGGGAGTAGCCATGCCCTCCACGAACAGCCACGGCCCGAAGAGGGCAATCCTCTATGCCCGCGTCTCGACAGACGAGCAGGCCCGTAGCGGCTTCAGCCTCCGCCAGCAGATAGAGCGTCTCAGGGAGTACGCGGCCCAGGAAGGCCACGAGGTGCTCGAAGAGGTCGTAGACCCAGGGCAGAGCGGCGCCAGTCTGGAACGTCCGGGTATGGACCGTGTGAGGGATCTCGTGGCGGGCGAAGCTGGTGATGTATCCGTGGTGCTTGCCCAGGACCGGGACCGCTTCTCCAGGGAGCCCGCCTATACCTACCTGCTTAGAAGAGAGTTCGAGGAGCGCGGCACGATTCTGCGGGCGCTCAATGACCGGGGAGACGAGAGCCCGGAAGGCGAGCTCACGGACGGCATCCTCGACCAGCTCGCCAAGTTCGAGCGGGCTAAGATCGCAGAGAGGAGCAGGCGGGGCCGCGCCCGGAAGGCCCAGGAGGGCAAGGTAGTGGCCGGCCGCTCGACGCGCTACGGATTCAAGCTCAACTCCGCCCGCGATGGCTACGAGGTGGAGGAGAAGCAGATGGCCGTAGTCCGCGGGATCTTCGGCATGGCCGCCGAAGGGACGGCGCTCAGGGCCATCAAGCTCATCCTGGAGGCGGAGAACATACCGACGCCGAAGGGCGCCAGGTTCTGGGACCGCTCCTTCTTCCGCCGCTGCGTTCTGGACGATATCTACCGCCCGCACTCCTTCGAGGAAGTGGTAGCCGTGGTGAGGCCGGAGGTGGCCGCCGCCCTGGACCCGTCGAAGGTCTACGGCATCTGGTGGTTCAACCGCAGGCGGATGACGAGTCGGCAGGTATCGGAGCCTTCGGAGAATGGGCGCCGCTACGGCAAGAAGTACACCTCCTACACAAAGCCCAAAGAGGAGTGGATCGGCGTGCCCGTGCCCGACGCCGGCATACCACGTGAACTGGTGGACGCTGCCAGAGAGGCCGTGATAGATAACCGCGCCCCCTCCAGGGCGGGACGGAGGTTCTGGGAGCTCTCCGGCGGCATCGCCCGCTGCGCCCAGTGCGGCCGGAGGATGAGGACCATCTACAGGACGAAACAGCGCAAGAGCGGGCTGAGGCGTACCTACGGCTACTACAAGTGCCCCGGATTTCACGACAACGGAGTAGAGGGCTGCGCCAACCGGAGGACGGTCTCCGCGACCTCACTTGAAGCGAAGGTCTGGCGGTTCGTGAAGACCGTGATGATGGACCCGGCGGAACTCATAGAGGACCTCGACCGGATGATAGACCTCAAGCGCCGGGAAGAGCGCGGAGATCCGCGGAAGGAGGCGAGGGTCTGGGTCGAAGAACTCGCCAAGCTGGAGCGTATGCGAGATGGCTACCACGATCAGACCGCCGAGGGGCTTATGAGCACGCAGAAGCTCAGGGAGAAAATAGC
>JACCSM010000348.1 GCA_013698525.1 Rubrobacteraceae bacterium | reverse complement strand
GCCACTGTTCTGGGTCATCGGGCCGCAATCCGCGTGCTCGCTGGCTCAGCAAGAGTTGCGTGGCGAGTAACTTGTTGTGGGGCTTCCCGTCCATGATCTTCTCGAGGTCGGTCCATGCTGCTCGCATGAGATCAGCGACTTGCTCCGCGAGTTCCTCAACGGGGGGACCAGAGAGCGTGTCGGCAGACGTTACGAACTGCGTGATACGCTGCTCGGCCTCTTCGGGGTCGAACTCTTCTTCGTCGAGGGGCTCGTCGTAATGTTCTGTGAGCCTGAGCCCGAGGACGACGAGGTCTATCTCAGCACCGTCGAGTTCGGCGACACGTGGGAAGTAGGCCCACCTTTCGAAGCCGAACCGCCCGAACAGCCCGAGGCTTGACTCGTTGCTGGCGAAGGCCCCCGCGGTCAGGGTCTTTATGCCCAGAGCTGGGGCACGCCCTATGACCTCTTGCAGCATGCGCCCGCCTATACCCTCGCCCCAGTGGTCCTCCCTGACGTAGATGCCGATCTCGGCGGTCCCGTTGTAGGCCGGCCTGCCGTCGTAGAAGTCGCTGAGGCTGAGCCAGCCTACTACCTCTCCGTCCTCTTCGGCGACCCGGATCGGACGTCTCGCCGGGTCGTGCTCGCGGAACCACGGCAGCCGCTGCTCGACGGAGACGGGCTCTGTGTCGGCTGACACTATCCGGCCCGGGATGGTGGAGTTGTAGATCTCCACGATGCCCGCGAGATCCTCCAGTGTGGCGTCGCGCATTCTCACGTCCACGCTTCGAGCCCCGCCCAGCGCTGTATCGCCAGTTTGCAGTCCTCGAGCCCTGGCACCAGGGCGATCCTGATGTACCCTTCGCCGCCGGCCCCGAAGGCCCTGCCAGGCGCCACGATTATTCCCTCCTCCATCAGCCGCAACGCGTAGGCCTCGTCGTCCCCATCAGGTATGGCGACCCACAGGTAGAAGCTCGCGTCGGTGGGCAGATATTCCAGGCCAGCCTCCTCGAAGAACTCGGTGAAGAGATCCCGCTTCTCACCGAAGACGCACCGCCGCTTCTCGACGTGGGCTTCGTCTCCCCAGGCCGCACTCGCGGCGTCCTGGACGAAGGACTGGGTGGCCACGCCGATGGAGGGACGGAGCTTCCTCAGAGCGGCGATGAGCTCCTCATCGCCAGCCATCATCGCGGAGCGGTAGCCCGTCATGCCGCTGCGCTTGGACAGGGAGCAGAAGGCGAGCGTCCGCTGCGTCGTGATCTCCAGGATGGACGGCGGGGGCTCGCCGGAGTAGATGTCGTTGTAGCACTCGTCCGAAAAGAGCAGGATCTCGTGCTTGTGGCAGAACTCGACCACGCTCTCCAGGTACTCGTAGGTTGCCGCTGCGCCCGTTGGGTTGTGTGGGTAGTTGATCCAGAGTATCCGCGTACGTTCCGGGTCTATCGCCTCTGGCTGTAACAGAAAACCATTCTCCCCTTTCAACTCCACAGGCAGAGCCTCGCCGCCGGAGAGCAGCGTGCCCCGTTCGTAGACGGGGTAACCAGGCGTGCCGTAGGCGACGCCGCGCCGCTCGTGCGAGTGGTGTAGGAAGGCCAGAGGAGCGTGGAAGATGGCCTCCTTCGAGCCCGTGGCCGGCAGGACCTCACTCTCGGGGTCGAGCGTGACCCCGTGGCGGCGTTCCATCCAGCCGCAGAAGGCCTCGCGCAGCCCCTGCTTGCCTGGCGTGCTCGGGTACCTACTGACCTCGGGGACGCCGTCTATCAGGGCGTGGCGGATCTTCCCGTCCGTCGGCTCGCGTGGGTCGCCGGTGCCGAAATCGAAGAGCTCCGTCCCCTTCTTTTGCAGCTCCTGGCGGCGTTCGTCGAGGCGCAGGAGCGGGTAGGCTCCCTGCTCGGCGAGTATGGGGTTCAGGAGGAGGGGGGTCTTACTGGTCTCGTGTGTCGCGCGGGGGTTCGGCACGGAGTATATTCTCCCTACGGCTCCATCTGCAGAGCCAGAAATATAGCACGCCCCGGCTACACGAGGAGGTACGTTTTGGACGACTTTCATTACGAGGGGGGCGGACTCCGCTGTGAGGGCGTGCCGCTCTCCGAGATAGCCGCGGCGGCAGGGACCCCGACCTACGTCTACAGCCACGCCGCCCTCGAGAGGGCGTACACGGAGCTCGATAGCGCATTTTCGGGCCTGGATCACCTGGTCTGCTACGCCGTCAAGGCGAACGGGAACCTCGCCGTGTTGCGGGCGCTCGCCGCTCTTGGGGCCGGAGCAGATATCGTCTCCGGCGGGGAGCTCTACAGGGTGATGCGGGCCGGGTTCGACCCGAAGAAGGTCGTCTTCGCCGGTGTCGGGAAGACCGAACAGGAGCTCATGTCGGGGCTTGGCGAGCGCATATTGCTCTTCAACGTCGAGTCGGCCTCCGAGCTCGAGCATCTCGACCGCCTCTGCGCCCGCTTCGGCAAACGGGCCCGCGTAGCGTTGCGCGTCAACCCCGACGTCGACGCGGGGACCCACGACCACGTCGCAACAGGGAGGGGCCGCGACAAGTTCGGCATCCCCGTGGACGAGGCGCTGGCTTTGGCCGAGAGAGTAGAGGACTACCGGTGCGTCGACCTCATCGGGATCCACCAGCACATCGGGTCCCAGATCACCAAGCTCACCCCTTACACCGAGTCCGTAGAACGCTCCGCTGGCCTCGTCGCCGAGCTCGAGACCCGCGGGTTCGACATCCGCTACTTCAACATCGGCGGCGGCCTCGGTATCCCATACAAGGACGAGGAGACCCCGACCCCGAAGGAGCTCGTTGACGCCATAAGGCCCATGCTCGAGGCGACGGGGACGAAGATCCTGTGCGAGATGGGCCGCTATATCGCCGGCGGCGCCGGAGTCCTCATGACCAGCGTCATCTACCGCAAGAAGAGCGGCGAGAAGAGCTTTATCGTCGCCGACGCAGGTATGAACGACCTCCTGCGCCCGAGTCTCTACGATGCCCACCACGAGGTCCTCTCCGTAGACGAGGATGGCTCCGTCGCGAACGCCGACCTCGTCGGGCCCGTGTGCGAGTCCGGTGACTACCTCGCCCGCGACCGCGAGTTGCCCGATGCCTCCGAGGGTGACGTGCTCGCCATCATGGACGCCGGCGCTTACGGTTTCTCGATGGCCTCCAACTACAACTCCCGCCCCAGGCCCGGAGAGGTCATGGTCAAGGGAGATAGCTGGGCCGTCGTGCGCGAACGCGAGCACAGCGCCGAGCTCGTGAAAGGCGAGCTGGTTCCGGCGTTTTTGTAGGTGTCAGGTATCAGGATGCGTCATCCCGTCGCGGAGAGCCGATCTTGTTGAGAGGAGAGAAGGTAACGCTGCGGGCTATAGAACGCGAGGATATGGAGATCCTGTGGCGGTTCTGGAATGACCTCGATGTCGAGCTTGCGGGTGGCGGCGACCCGCCGCTGCCCGTCTCTCTCGAACGGCTGCGGGCGAGATTCGATCGCGAGGCCAGAGAAGGGACTCCCGACAAGACCAACTTCGTTATCGAGGCCGACGGCGCGTGCATCGGGCAGTGCGGCATCTTCCACTTCGAAGTGGCTTCCCGCCACTGTGAACTTGGCGTCGCTATCGGCGACAAGGAATACTGGGGGCGCGGCTACGGGCGTGAAGCCGTGAGGTTGCTGCTTGACTACGCATTTCGGGTACGCAACTTTAGACGCGTGTGGCTGGAGACCCATGCGGCTAACGAGCGTGCGATTCGGGCCTATAAAGCCTGCGGCTTCGTCGAGGAGGGCAGGATGCGCGAGCACATCTGGCTCGCCGGATGCTTTGTGGACAACGTCGTCATGGGAATACTCCGCGAGGAGTGGAGGGCTAACCTGACCGGCGACGGTTGATGAGGAGGGGGGAGAGGCCGGGGCTGCGATTTGCGAGGCGGGAGTCTAAGGAGATAGTCTTCGCCGCTGGGCTGAGCAGGATCACCACCGAAAACAGAGCCACGAGCACGTTTATCGTGAGGAACTCGGGGGCGCCGAGGCCCGTCCCAAGCCCCACACCTCCCTGGGAGAGCAGGATCATCGCACTCAACCCGACGCTGCCGATCGCGGCGAGGTTGGTGAGCAACCCAAGGATGAGGGCGATGCCTACCATCAACTCTCCCGCGCGCATGAGCTGGGCGAAGAGCTCGGCGTTCGGCACCACATAGCCCTTCATAAAGTCCTGCAAGAAAGGCGGAGCCTGCGACACGAAGCCTCCTGCCTGGAGGCTGGCTGCGAATTGGCCGGGGAAGCCCGGGTTCAGCATCTTCTCCAGGCCACCGTTCAGCCAGACGGCCCCGATCAGGACGCGCACC
>JACCSM010000347.1 GCA_013698525.1 Rubrobacteraceae bacterium | reverse complement strand
CGTGGCGCTTGCGCTACTCGGCTACCTTTTCAGGCTGTGGTGGGTCAGGCACAAGCCTGAGTAGAACCGCCACATAGTGCCTGGCAGGTCTCCTGCCCTATCCTGCTGGAGGATCCCCTGGCACGTCCGTGCTGAGAGTCTCGAAGGTCGTCAGGGCGAGCATGACGAGGGCGGTGAGGGCCGTGAAGACGAGCGGGGAAATGAAAAATCCGAGCGGTACGACGAGGATCAGGAGTGCAGCAGTTGCGAGCCGCGCGAAGAGCGCGCGGTCGTCCAACGAACCCCGGTTCACCCAGTGGATAAAGCTTACGGCCAGCAGATAAACCGCCAGGCCGCCGCCCAGGACCACCCGGGCGCCGCGGTCTCCATGCGCCGTCGTTTCCGCGGCCCCCTCGATGGCGAGTAAGATGCCCACGCCAGAGGCGGCGATGCCGGCGTAGATCGGGAGGTGCCCGTAGCCCCAGAAAAACGAGGCGCGTGGGCTGATCTGGAGTCCCGAAGACCCGACGTAATCGAAGTAGAGCCACCAGATGCAGGCGGCGATCACGAACCCGAAGACCCCGGTCGCAACGACGGCGGGATACCATCCTGTCCCTGCCGTCCCCGCGGCCACGGCGAGGACCGACTCGCCGAGCACGATCAGGGTGAACAGCCCGTAACGCTCGGGGATGTGTTCAGGGTGGAAGACCCTGGGCGCGTAGGCCGTGTCCCGGAAGCTCGCGCGCACCGCAAGCATGGGCGTAACGAGCTCTACGAGAAGCGCCAGCGCCCAGATACCGTACCTTCCTGGGGCGGGCACGAGCAACGAAGAGAGCCAGATCATCGCCCCGGCCGCGTTCCCCACCGCGTACAGGCCGACGAAGAGACGGACGTTCGCCGCGTCGCGCCAGGCCCTGGCGTAGAGCCCCACGAGTAACGACTTCATCGCCACGTAGGCGAGCACGAAGCTGAGCGTCTCTCCCTTGTAGAGACCGCTGATGGACGCGGCCAGCCAGAGTATGCACAGCATCGCCCCGAGCAACGTCGCCCGGTAAACAACATCGTCGTTGTCGAAGGCGGTTGCGTACCACGTGAAGCCCATCCACGCCCACCATACGGGTACGAAAAAGGCGGCGAAGTGCAAAGCGCCGTCGAACGTCGGGTCGTGGTGCAAACCTCTGGCAAGCGCAGCGACGGCCACGACGAAGCAGAGGTCGAAGAATAGCTCGAGCCAGGTCGATGTACGATGCTCCTCGGAGGGGTCGCGCAGTACCTGTGGACGCAACAGGCGGGCTCGTAGACCCTCAGGCTCCCTGAGGTCTCTCACGCCATCCCCGCAGAACGTAGCAGGTCAGCCATCGAAAAGCTGACTGACTATGCTGACCCTGGTACTCCTGACTGTCACCGAAGACCTCCCGTTAAAGACGTTCGATCCACTCTACATTCGGCATTGGGCCCACGCATCACCCGAACGGCTAGTTTCCAGCCCTGCTGTCGTATCCCGCTGCTAAACTCTTGCGAGAGGAGGTGTGGCTGATGCCAGATGCTTCTGAGGTGCGAGAGACCAAAGACCTGCAGCGGCGCAATCACGAGCTCTCGGTGCTAAACGAGATCGCCCGCGAGCTCAACCGCTCCGTCGAGCTTGGCGAGGCGCTAGGGTTCACGCTGTCGCAGGTGGCCGAGCTACTTGGCTTGCGTACGGCCTGGATCTGGCTCATGGACGATTCTTCCCCGGAGCCCTACCTCGCCGCGGCCCGCAACCTCCCTCCCGCCCTCGCGGACGACCCGCGCCGCATGAATGGCTCGGGCTACTGTTATTGCCTCGACACTTACAAGAAGGGCGACTTGGAGGGCGCTGCCAACGTCAATGTCCTGACTTGCAGCCGTCTCAAGGGCCTGGTCGACGGCACGGGTGGCCTGCGCTACCATGCCAGCATCCCCCTCTACGCCGGGGAGAAGAAGCTCGGCGTCATGAACGTCGCGAGCCCCCAGTGGCGAGGCCTCTCGCCCGAAGACCTGCAGCTACTCTCCACCATAGGCGACCTGCTCGCCATCGCCGTCGAGCGGGCCAGACTCTTCGACCGCAGCGCTAGGCTCGGCGCTGTCGAGGAGCGCAACCGCCTGGCGCGTGAGATCCACGACACCCTCGCCCAGGGGCTTACAGCCACGGGGCTCCAACTCGAGTCAGCCGAAGCCTTCCTCGACGACGAGTCCGGCGCCGGGCGCGCCCGCGAACCGCTGCGCCGCGCCCTCTCACTAACCCGGTCCAACCTCGATGAGGCGCGTCGCTCGGTCCTCGACCTCCGCGCCGCCCCACTCGAAGGCCGCTCGCTGCCGGAAGCGCTGAAGACCCTCGTCGACCGCTGGGAAGCGGAGACGGGCGTGGCCACGAGGTTCGGGACCGTGAACGGCAGCCGCCCGCTCCCACCGCGGATCGAGGTCGCCCTCTACCGCGTCTGCCAGGAGGCCCTCACCAACGTCGCCAGCCACGCACGCGCAAGCCGTGTGACGGTCAGGCTCGTGGCCACACCGGGGGCGGTGCGACTCGTCGTCAGCGACGATGGCCACGGCTTCGACCCTCCCCGCATCGCGGACGATCGGCATGGCATCGTCGGCATGAGGGAAAGGGTGGAGATGCTCGGCGGCACTCTGGAGATAGAGAGTGGCCCTGGCGAGAGTACGCGCGTCGAGGCCACCGTGCCGCTCGAAGGACTCCAGGGTGGATAAGATCAGGCTCCTCGTCGCCGACGACCACCCGATGCTGCGCGAGGGTCTCGTCGCCGTGCTCGGCACCCAGCCTGACTTCGAGGTCGTGGGCGAAGCGGCTGACGGGGATGAGGTAGTCAGGCTCGCAGAGAGACTGGACCCTGATGTGATACTGCTGGATCTGGAAATGCCGGGGACCGACGGCGTCGAAGCCCTAGAGATGCTCCGCGAAGCGGGCTCCCGCGCACGCACCGTCGTCTTTACGGCCTACGACACGGACGAGAGGATCCTGGGTTCTCTGCACGCGGGAGCCCGCGGCTACCTGCTCAAGGGCGCTTCCAGAAAGGAGATCTTCGGCGCCATCCGCACCGTCCGGGCCGGAGGCTCCCTCCTCGAACCTGCCGTCGCGGACAGGCTACTGGAGCGTATAGGTGGTGAGGAAAACCTCCCTTCGAACCGCCGCCTTACGTCCAGGGAACTCGAGGTGCTCGCTCTCCTCGCCAACGGCCTGAAAAATTCCGATATCGCAGGTCGACTCTTTATCTCGGAACGGACGGTAAAGTTCCACGTCGGCTCCATCCTCGCCAAGCTCGAAGCCCAGAACCGTACCGAGGCGGCCAGGATCGCCGTCCGCCGCGGTCTCGTAGACGCCCCCTAGAGTAGCTTGCAAAGGGGTATCGACCCCAATGCAAGCTGTCAGCACTTCAGCTGGTCAGACAACAAGAAGCTGATACCGAACACTCCCTACGAATCCACCCGGCTTCGTGATCGCCTGTACCAAAGTACAGGCCGAAAACCGTCCCTCCTGACGTTTCCCGGCACCGGCCACAGCGATACATTGTATTCAAACAAGACCAGGAGGCATACGGAATGAGCGGAGAATCATCGCATCGCACGGCGATCATCACAGGTGCCTCCCGCGGCCTAGGCCTGGCGCTCGCTCGCAGGCTGGCCGAGGATGGCTGGGCCCTGATCATCGACGCCCGGGGCGAGGAAGCCCTCGAGAACGTACGCGCGGAGCTAGCCAGGCATACGCACGTCGTCGCCATCCCGGGCGATGTTGCCGACAGAGGGCATCGGGCTGCGATCTCGGAGGCGGCGCACGAGGCCGGCGGCGTGGACGCGCTCGTCAACAACGCGAGCATCCTAGGCCCGAGCCCCCAGCCGGACCTGCTCGACTACCCGCTCGACGTACTGGAACAGGTGTACCGTAAGAATGTGATCTCACCCCTCGCGCTCATCCAGGATCTCAGTATCGAACTGAAACCACAGGCGCGCATTATCAACGTCACTAGCGACGCCGCGGTCGAGCCATACGAAGGCTGGGGCGGATACGGGTCGAGCAAGGCCGCGCTGGAACAACTCTCCAACATCCTAGCGGCCGAAAACCCTGGGCTGCGCGTCTACCGCGTAGATCCCGGCGACATGCGTACCAGGATGCACCAGGAGGCCTTCCCCAACGAGGATATCAGCGACCGACCGCTCCCCGAAGAGAGCGTGCCAGGCTTCCTCGAGCTCCTGACGGGCGACCTGCCGAGCGGACGCTACGAAGCACGCACGCTGGCAGCGAGGGTAGTCACAACCGCCGCGGATTCTTAGAAGGAGAGGGCCAGATTGTCCAACACGATTACAGCAGCATTGGAACCTGTAGACACTTTCGCCGACTATCCCAAGGCACTATCCACACTTCACTTCGAGCTGCCTCAGGAGCTGGAGGCCGGCGAGCCGCCTGAGGCGCGAGGACTGCGCCGCGACGAAGTACGCCTGATGGTCTCCTACCTGAACGACGACAGCGTCGTCCACTCCAAGTTCGGCGACCTCCCAGAGTTCCTCAGAGCCGGCGATACCCTCGTCGTCAACACAAGCGGCACCATGAACGCCGCGCTCCCCGCCGAGCGCA
>JACCSM010000191.1 GCA_013698525.1 Rubrobacteraceae bacterium | reverse complement strand
ACCCGTGGCCCCTACCCGAGCATGTATCGTGGCAGGCCATGGACCATGCGCCAGTACGCGGGTTTCGGCACAGCGCGCGAGACGAACGCCCGCTTCAAGTACCTCATCGACAACGGCCAGACGGGCCTCTCCGTGGCCTTCGATCTGCCCACGCAGATGGGGCGCGACTCGGACCACGATCTCGCCCTTGGAGAGGTTGGCAAGGTCGGCGTAGCCATAGACTCGCTCCTGGACATGCGCGACCTCTTCGAAGGCATACCCTTGAGAGAGGTCTCGACCTCGATGACGATAAACGCGACAGCTTCGATCCTCTTACTCCTCTACTCGCTCGTCGCGGAGGAACAGGGCGTGGAGGCTGAGTGCGTCACGGGGACCACCCAGAACGACATACTCAAGGAGTACCTGGCCCGCGGCACCTACATCTACCCGCCGGAGCCGTCGATGAGGATCACTACGGACACGTTCGCCTACTGCGCCGCAGAGTTGCCGCGCTGGAACACCATCTCCATTTCCGGCTACCACATAAGGGAGGCCGGGTCCACCGCCGTCCAGGAGCTCGCCTTCACCCTCTCCAACGCCATAGCCTACGTCGAGGCCGCCATCGACGCCGGGCTCGAGGTGGACGAGTTCGCGCCCAGGCTCTCGTTCTTCTTCAACGCCCACAACGACCTGTTCCAAGAGGTGGCCAAGTACAGGGCGGCGAGGAGGATGTGGGCTTCGATCATGCGCGACCGTTTCGGCGCGACCGACGAGAGGAGCAGGAAGCTCAGGTTCCATACCCAGACCGCTGGCTCCTCGCTGACGGCCCAGCAGGCCGAGAACAATATCGTCCGAACCACGGTCCAGGCGCTCTCCGCGGTCCTCGGCGGGACCCAGAGCCTGCACACCAACGCCTTCGACGAGGCCCTCGCGCTCCCTACGGAGCGGAGCGCGCGCATCGCCCTTAGAACCCAGCAGATCCTGGCGAGCGAGGGCGGACTGACGGGGACGGCCGACCCGCTTGCCGGCTCCTACTACGTCGAGTCTTTGACCGACGCCGTCGAGGAGGCAGCATGGGCCTACATAAAGCGCATCGACGAGATGGGGGGCTCGGTAAAGGCTGTCGAGGAGCGCTTTATGCAGCGGGAGATCGAGGACGCCGCCTACCGCTACCAGCGGGAGGTCGAGAGAGAGGAACGGGTCATCGTCGGCGTCAACCGCTACACCTCGGGTGGCACCGAAGACCCCGACATGGAGCTTCACACAGTCGACGAGACCATCCGCGAGCGCCAGAAGGAACGCCTCGCAGACCTCAAGGACAGCAGGGACAACGCCGCCGTCGAGAAGGCCCTTGCCCGCCTGAAGAGAGCGGCCGAGGACTCAGACAACCTTCTCTATCCGATGAAAGAGGCTCTGGCAGAGCTCGCGACCCTGGGTGAGGTCTCCGACACGCTTCGCGGGGTCTTCGGAGAGTACAGGCCCTCTTGAAGCCTCGAGGATTCTTGCGCCCGACGATCGAGGAATTACCCAGTCCCAGATGCCTTTCTTATTCGGGTCGAACGGCATGTGCGGAGGTACGTCGACCCTGTGTTAACATTGGCCCGAAGCAGGAAGTATCTACCGCACTTTCGAGCTAGTTGAAATCGCCGGTACGTGGTGCCGGAGGAGGTTGGCAGACGTGGTTGACTGGTTTCGCAGACGTAAGCCCGGGCCATCGGATGAAGTTGGTCGGCCGGCGCATCCCGAGGCCGAGACGGCAGAAGAGCTTGTGGACCGTACGCCCAAGGAGCCTGAGCCGGCCGACGGGTTCTCCGAGGCTGGTATCCGGGAGGCTCTGAGGGACGTAAGGGACCCTGAGATCGGACGCGACCTCGTCTCGCTGAATATGATCCAGGGCATCGAGATACAGGGTTCGAACGTTACCGTCGGCGTCTCCCTCACGACCGCGGGCTGCCCCCTCAAGCACAGGATCACCACGGATATCAGGGACAGGCTCATGATGATCGAAGGCGTCGCTGGCGTCGAGGTCGACTTCGGCGTGATGACCGACGAAGACCGCCAGAACCTGCTGACGTCGCTGCACGGAGGCCCCTCGGAGTTGGCCCCTGCCTTTCGGGACGAGTCCAAGACGCGCATCATCGCCGTGGTGAGCGGCAAGGGAGGGGTCGGCAAGAGCACCGTCGCCGTCAACCTGGCCGCCGCGCTCGACAGGGCGGGACACTCCGTCGAGATACTCGATGCAGACGTGTACGGGTCTTCCATCCCCGTCATGCTTGGCTCGCTCGGCAAACCTAACGTGGTCGAGGGTGTGATCTTCCCGATAGAGTCCCCCCAGGGGTTGAAGTTCATCTCCATGGGCAACTTCGTGAACGAGGGACAGGCCATCATCTGGCGCGCCCCCATAGTGAACAAGGCCTTGACCCAGCTGATGCGCGACGTTTACTGGGACGAGCCCGACTTCATCATCGTGGACATGCCGCCGGGCACCGGGGACGTAGCCCTGACCGTGGCACAGATGATCCCAAAGGCCGAGGCGCTCGTCGTCACGACCCCGCAGGCGGACGCCGCACGGGTGGCCGTCAAGGCAGGCAAGATGGCCGTGCAGGCGCACCTCAAGGTCGCTGGGGTCGTCGAGAACATGGGTTACGCAGAGTGCCCTGACTGCGGCAAGGAGCTGAGGATCTTCGGCGGCGACGGCGGCGACCGGGTTGCAGGAGAGTTAGGCTCGCAGGTCATGGGCCGCATCCCGATCCTGCCTGACGCCACGGGTGAGCCAGGACGCTCCCTCTTCGACATCGATTCGGCTCCGGCCCGGGCCTTCGATGAGATCGCCGCGTCCCTCGCCGCCACCAAGGTCCGCAAACGTATAAAGGTTGTGTAGGTTTCAGACTTCAGGCCACAGGCATCAGTTAGATCAGGAGCGCCCCGCATCGCTTGGCGGGGCGATTCGTTCGTGGCTCCGTTAGGTAAACATACAAGCGTGAATAGCTAGCCGACTCCTTGCTCTCCGTCGACTACCCGTGCAACACTTGCACGAGCTCTCTCACGGAGTCGGCGCTGTCGTTCAGATCCCCTAGTTCTTCGTCGTTGAGGCCGAGCTCGACGATGTCTTCGATACCCGAGGCGCCGAGCTTGACGGGGACGCCGACGAAGAGGTCGTTCAATCCGTACTCGCCCTGCAGGTAGGCCGCGCAGGGGAGGATGCGCTTCTGGTCGAGCAGGATGGCGTCGACCATCTCGGCTGCGGCCGCGGACGGCGCGTAGAAGGCGCTCCCGCTCTGGAGGAGGCCGACGATCTCGGCACCGCCCTGACGGGTGCGGTCGACTATGGCTTCGACACGATCTTCTGCGAGAAGCTCCGTGATTGCGACCCCGCCTACTGTGGCCATGCTAGGCAATGGGACCATCGTGTCTCCGTGCCCGCCGAGGACGAGCGCGAAGACGTCGCGCACGGAGACGCCGAGCTCTTCGGCTATGAACGTGCGGTAGCGGGCCGTGTCGAGGATTCCGGCCATGCCTACAACCCGCTCGCGGGGGAAGCCGCTAGTCTCCATCGCCACGTGGCACATAGCGTCGAGCGGGTTGGCGACGACGACGAGGATAGTCTCCGGCGAGTGCTTGACGACCTCCTCCGTGACGCTCCCAACGATGTTCTGGTTCGTCTTGAGCAGGTCGTCGCGGCTCATCCCCGGCTTGCGGGGGCTGCCGCTGGTTATGACGACCACGTCCGAGCCCGCGGTCTCCTCGTAGTCGTTGGCACCCGTTACGTTTGAGTCGTAGCCGAGGATCGGGCCGCTCTCCAGGATGTCGAGCGCCTTGCCCTGGGGTAGGCCCTCGACTATGTCAACGAGCACCACGTCGGCATAGTTGCGCTCGGCGAGCCTCTGGGCCGTTGTCCCTCCCACGTTGCCAGCGCCTACGACCGTGACCTTCCACTTCGCCATCTCGTTCCCTCCTGTGTTCGACTCTTCGCGTGAGGCCATGATAAGTGAATACCTCAGAGCTTGCCGCGCCAAACCCGGATAGAATCACCTCGGTGAATGAGACTTCCTGGGAGCTTTGTTGGATGTGATCCGTGCCATACAGACGCGCCAGAGCGTCGGCCGCGTAAGGCGGGACCCTGTGCCGGAAGTCCTTGTAGAGAGCATCCTGGAGAGCGCCGTGCATGCCCCCAACCACAAGATCACAGAGCCGTGGCGCTTCCACGTGTTTACTGGCAAGGGACGCGGCGAGCTGGCCCGGGCAAGGGCCGAGACGGCCCGCCTGCAGGCCGAGGCGGAGGGGGAAGGCGAGGAGATGGCGGCGGGTAGGATCAACCGCGAGCGCAAGAAGGCCTTTAGAGCGCCCGTGGTTATCGCTGTGATCTCTGCCTCAGGCCGCGACGAGGTCGAGAGCCTGGAGAACTATGCGGCCTGCGCTGCGGCCGTCCAGAACATGCAGCTCACGGCCCACTCCCTAGGCCTCGCAAGCATCTGGCGGACCGGCCCTGTCGCTTATCATAAGCACATGCGCCAGTTCTTCGGTTTGAAGGAAAACGATCGGATCGTCGCCTACCTGTACATCGGTTACCCGGATATGGGGGAGAGGCCCCGAAGACGTAGTCCCGCAGGCGAGAGGACCGTCTGGCACGGCGGCTGAAAGCCTTTCGGCGCAACCGCATGGCGCTTCTTACGTATTACTGGTAGTCAACGAAGCGAGGAGCGAACGTGAAGACGATACTTAGACGCGCACTCATACTGGCCGCGCCCATCGTGTGGCGTAAGATCAGGAACCGCCGGCGCGAACGCTAGCCCGGGGTCAATCCCCTATCTGGACCGCCTCGAATCCATCCTCCGTCTTGCGGACTTTGACGAGGCAGTCCCCTGGCTCGTGGTAGAGGATGACCGGGGCGTCGCGTGACTCTGCGGTAGAGAGTACTTCGATGCGGTTCCGGCGGGCCGCTTCCGGGTCTGTATCCACACCGGATATGAGGTCGGGGTCGAGCCAGATCTTTGCCGGCGCGAGGTCCCCTGTGTAGAGCACCAGGTCTTCGCCCTCCCCGATCCACACGATCTGATGGCCGGCAGAGTGCCCAGCCCGCACTTCGACCCTGACGCCTGGCAGAACGTCTCCGTCCGTGTCGAGCAGCTCGCACCAGCCCTCTTCCACACCGTTCTCGACGGCAGGGACGGCAGCCCGACGCCCATCTTTCTCCGGCATCTGGCGGGCCTCCTCGAGCGCGGCCTCCTGCACGTAGACCGTGGCGTTAGGGAAGCTCGGGGGCCCCAGCGCCCAGCCGACGTGGTCGGCGTCCAGGTGCGAGAGGATGACGTGGGTTATGTCTCCGGCGGCGTAGCCCGATTCGTCGAGATAGTCGAGAAGGTTCTT
>JACCSM010000556.1 GCA_013698525.1 Rubrobacteraceae bacterium | reverse complement strand
GCTGACAAGCGGAGGCCGTAAGGCCGAAGCGTGCTGAGACGCTGACAAGCGCCCAACAGCGCGCGTGCTGTACCCTTCCGTGTGTCGGATGTGGGACAAGAAGGAGGCGCTGTGGAAGGCGAGGGTGTTGAGAGCAAGGAGAACCTGCGGGATGACGCGCCGCGAATCGAGGGTTTCCTTGGCCGTGGGAGCATGGTCACGGTCTCGGCCAGGACCGGAGTCGACCTCGCTGGCTACGTCTGCGACCAGAACGAGAGCGGCCTGCTCCTCGACGCCAGGGACCCGAGCGGGGACTCGACCGGCTACGAGTTCCTCCCCTGGTCGAGCATCGAACGGGTGAGCGCCGGGTAGAACCTAAACGCATCGAGAGGACAAAGCCGTCATCTGGCGCTCGTAAGAACGAGGGAGAAGCGATGGCCGAAGAACGACGTGATCAGGCCCTTTCCGGGATACAAAGGGACCTTGGCGGTGGATTGATCCTGCGCCAGGCTATGGGTGAGGACGCCGAGGCTGTGGCGGTGTTCAACGCGAGGATCCACCACTCCTCGGGCGATTTCGACCAAAGGGAACTCCATCGGGGCATAGCCGCAGGCACGCGCGACCTTATGTCGGGGGATCATCCGACCTGCGACGCTTCGGACTTCACCGTGATCGAGGAAACCAGGACCGGCGCCATAGTCTCCTCGACGTGCCTGATCCCGCAGAAGTTCTCCTACGAGGGACTGGAGTTCGACGCAGGGCTGCCCGAGCTCGTAGGCACCCACCCTGACTACCGCCGTCGCGGCCTGGTAAGGGAGCAGTTCGAGGTACTACACCGCTGGAGCGAGGAGCGCGGCCACCTGATGCAGGCGATAGGCGGTATACCCCACTACTACCGCCGGTTCGGCTACGAGATGGCCGTGTACATGGGCGAGGGAAGTCGTATCTACGTCCAGGACGTACCAGGCAAGCCGTCGAGCTCTGATGAGGGCGACGGCTCTCCCCGCTCCTACACCCTGCGCCCCGCCGCTGCGTCGGACGCCCGGTTCCTCTCGGAGCTGCACGGCCGGGGAAGGGGACGCTACCTGCTAACCTCGTCGCGTGATGAGGGGCTGTGGCGCTACGAAGTGGCCGGGCGCGACCCCGAGAGCGATGAGTCACTCGAGGTGGGAATCGTTGAGGATGCGAAGGGCAACCCCACTGGATACGTCTGCCACTCGCGAGACCTAAGGGATGGTGCCTTGCAGGTATACGGCTACGAGCTCGCGAACGGGGTCTCCTGGCTTGAGGTCACCCCCTTCGTGTTGAGAGAGTTGGCGGAGACCGGCCACAAGCATGCCTCAAGCAAGGAAAAGCTCGCGTCGTTGACGTTCGAGCTCGGAGAGCATCATCCCCTCTACGAGGTCGTCCCGGAGCCGCCGTTGTACAGGCTCGACCGCCACGACCATTACTCCTTCTACGTGCGCGTGCCCGACCTCCCAGGGTTCCTTCGC
The DNA here is from genome assembly GCA_013698525.1 of Rubrobacteraceae bacterium. GTDB lineage: Bacteria > Actinomycetota > Rubrobacteria > Rubrobacterales > Rubrobacteraceae > Rubrobacter_D. The sequence continues at coordinate 884 of JACCSM010000556.1, read as the reverse complement.
CACGTAGCGCCGGTCCTCGAACGAAGGCTCGCGGCTTCGGTGGCCGCCGGACACACCGGTGAGCTCGAGGTGAGCTTCTACGGTGATGGCCTCCGCCTCGAGCTGAAGCGCGGACGGCTGAGCGGAGTGGAGAGTTGGGGCCCCACAGTCGAGGAACGCGGCGACGCGGCTTTTCCTGACCTGACCTTCCTGCAACTCCTCTTCGGGTACCGATCCCTCGAAGAGCTCGACCACGCCTTCGCCGACTGTTCGCCGGGCGAGAGAGATGCGCGAGTCCTGCTAGGAGCCCTGTTCCCCAGGCGTCCCTCCGATCTCTGGCCCGTGTTCTGAGGCGCGTTCGAGAATTCCTGAAACCCGATGCCGTGGTTTGCTTGTGGGGGCGGTTCGCGAACCTCCCCCACTCGAACCGCTCTAACCGGCCACCCGCTCCAGGATCTCGAAGAGGAGATCTACATCCCTTTCGGTATTGTAGAGGTGGGGCGAGACGCGCACGCTCTCGCCGCGTACGCTGACGAAGACGTTGTGAGTCGTTAGCCGTCTGGCGAGGTCATCAGGGGCGTCATGGCCGAGCATGAGCCCGATCATATGCCGCACCCGCCTCTTTTTCGGGGTCGTCATGATACCAAGCCCTTCGGCCTTCTCTTCTATGAGGTCCGTCAACGTACCGATGGTCTCCGAGACGTTTCCGACTTCCCAATCGATGAGCTGGCGCAGCGCCTCGGCTGCCATAGGGAGCAGGGCGAAGTTGCTCCGCTCCCCTACGTCGTAGCGTCTGGCGCCAGGCTGGAAGGCGTCCTGGTAAGCCACCAGCCGCGAGAAGTCCTGGCTTCCGCGGCGGTTGATCCAGTTGTGCTCTATGGGCTCCCCCTCCCGGTACTTCTCCC
>JACCSM010000553.1 GCA_013698525.1 Rubrobacteraceae bacterium | reverse complement strand
TCCGTCCGCCAGCCGCTCTGAGGTTCAGGGGTGAAGACAGCCGGCTCTGGTTCTGGGATTTCGGCGGTGGTCGGACGGTCCTCGGCCGTCCACTTCCTCCAGCCGCCGTCGAGGACGGAGACCATGTCGTGCCCGTAGTAGGTCAGGGCCCACCACAGGCGGGTGGCAAACTGCCCCCCCGCGTGATCGTAGACCACGACGCGGGTGTCGTCGCCGATGCCGAAAGAACCCATCGACCCGGCGAAGCGCCCTGGCGGGGCGATCTGTGCTGGCACGGGGTCGTCGGGGTCGGTGATGTCGTTGGTCCAGTCTACGTAGACGGCGCCGGGGATGTGGGCCTCGTCGTACTCCTCGCGGGCTGCAAGGTACTCTGCCTTCTGCCGGCCCCCGCCAAGGTCAGTCTTGTCAACGTAACCCCTGATGTCGACGACGCGCAGGTTATCGTCCTCTAGATGGGCGGCGAGCCAGTCCGTTGTGACGAGAGGGTCCAGGTTCTCCATACTTTTCTACTCCTCCAAGATATCGTGTTCGCGGGCGTAGGCTGTGGCTAGCTCGCGGGCTTTGTCCTTGTCGTCCTTGCCGAGATGTCCTTCGACTACCTCGTTTTGGAGGTAGTCTTTGAGACCCTTGATCCAACGCCCTGGGCCCATATCGAACTGCCGCATGAGGTCGTTGCCGCTGAGAGGGCTCTCCAGCTTCTCGACGGCGTCCCCGGCCCTTATCTCGTCCACCCTGCTCCTTAGGCTGTGCCAGGACTCCTCGGCGATGCGTCTCCGCCGCGGCGCGCTCCCCGTGATGTCGGCCCTGGCAAGCTTGAGGAGCATGTCCACGTCTGCAAGCACTCTGTCGCCGCGGGCGAGGTAGGCGTCCCTGATAAAGCGCCTGACCGCGGCGTCGCTCCACGGATCCCGGCTTGCGGCATACCCGTACGGACGCATGTGGTTCGTGACGAGGTGAGCCACGGCGTCGATGTCGTCCTTCGGGTAGGCGAGGCGTTGCATCGCCCGGCGTGCTATGGCCGCCCCGACGTTCTCGTGGCCGTAGAAGTGGATCTTCTTCGGAACCGTACGCCCCCCGCAGACCTCGCACTCTCCTTCCTCGGATCTCTTCCGTATGCTCTTCGCCCCGCAGTAGGTGCAGCGGTGTTCGTAGACGAGGGTCCTCGGCTTCCCGATGTCGTGGAAGAAAGCCGCCTTGCGCAGGATGGGGTCGGCCTCGACGCTCGAGACCACAATAAGGGTGTGCTCGAAGACGTCCTTGTGGTGGAACTCGGCCTCCTGCTCGACGTCGACCGTCTCCATGAACTCGGGCACCACGTAGGGCATGAGCCCGAGCCTGACCAGGGTCCTGAGGCCGGAAGCCACGTTCTCCGAGAGGAGGATCTTCTCGAACTCATCCCTCTTGCGCTCGGCGGAGATGCTCTCGAGCCACCCGGCGTTGTCTTTGACGGCCTCTTCGAGATCCCGCGCCATGGCGAAGGGCCGCTCGGGCCTTGTCAGGGTCGCCTCGAAGCGGACCGCCCGCAGCATCCTCAAGGGGTCGTCGCGCATCCTCTCCAGAGGGTCTCCGACGGCCCGGATCACACCCACCTCCAGGTCTTTGCGGCCCTCGAAAGGGTCCACGATCTCACCCGTGATTGCGGCCGCCGCAACAGCATTGATCGTGAAGTCCCTGCGGGCGAGATCCTCTTCGAGGCTCTCGCCGAACCGTACCTCGGGGTGTCGGCTACCCCTCGTATACTGGTCAGTCCGGTAGGTAGTGATCTGGACCTCGTACTCTCCTTTGGTGGCCGCTATGGTCCCGAACCGCTCACCCACCGTCCAAAGGTTCTCGGCGTGGGGCCGCAGCAACGCCTTTATCCTCGCCGGATGCGCGTCCGTCGCCGCGTCCGCATCCTGCAGGTTGATCCTGCTCGAGTGTGCTTCCGTCGCTGTGTACGTGTCAGCCCCGCGGAGCAAAGTCCTCCGCACTACACCACCGACCAGGTAGAGCTCGTGCCCGGCCTCCCTGAATGCCTCACCGAGACGCGAGAGAGGCTCGGGAACCTCGAGCTTCTTTATGTCGGCCATCATAATGATCAGATTCTAGAGCAGTTTGCAAAGAGGTCCAGGACCTCATTGCAAGCATTTCAGCTTGTTGTTTTCGGAATCAGACCGGGATGGCGGCCTCGCGGGAGGGGAAGA
>JACCSM010000543.1 GCA_013698525.1 Rubrobacteraceae bacterium | reverse complement strand
GTCGTGCGCCAACCATCGCCGACGGGATGCCCGCCCGTTACGGCTCTGGCTGGAGGAACGCAATGGTTCAAACGCACCGCCCTGTCATGACGCAGCGCAGACTGCTCCTTTTCAAATGGCTCATGGTCTTCCTACCTTCCACTACGGTCGCGGTGGGCCACAGCCTGCTGGAGCACACCGGTGGTGGAAAGCACACCGGTACTGGAACATCCGCTCTGCCAGCGACCCTACTCGTGACATTCCTGGGCCTGGTGCTGACCTACATTTTTGTAGAGACGTTGTTCAGAGTCCTACGGAGACTCCAGGCCGAGGCACTGGCCCGAGAGCAGGACATCCAGACCATGAACGCCGTGATGCAGGAACGTGAGCGGCTGAGCAGGGAACTCCACGATGGCGTGGCCCAGCTCGTCGCGCACCTGCTCTTGCGTCTGGACACCATCAAGGAGCTGGTGGAGGCCGACCGGCAGCAGGAGGCGGAGGCAGAGCTCGAGCGGTTGCACGGGGTTGCCGACGAAATCTACGAGGATATCGGGGAGTCCATCACTGGGCTCCGCACTAATGTGACGGAACGAGGACTGGTCCGTGCACTCCAGGACTACGTGGATCAGTTTGAAGAGCGGCACCAGATTCCCGTGAGCCTCCGAACGGATGACGCGGACGACCAGCTCCCACCTCTCGTAGCGCTCCAGCTCTTCAGGCTCATTCAGGAAGCCCTGACCAACGTTCGCAAGCACGCCGCGGCACGGGAGGCCGCTGTCACCCTCACATCCAATGGGCCGGATCAGCTCAGGGTCGTCATTGCCGACGATGGCCAGGGTTTCACTCCTGACAGCCAGAGGAGCGGCAAGGCGCGACCCTTGGGCCTGACGAGTATGCGGGAGCGGATCGAGGCCCTCGGCGGCTCGTTCCAGGTGAATAGCCAGCCCGGTTCGGGCACACAAGTGACTGCCACCATTCCCAATCCGCAAACGAGAAGGGAGAACGGACATGCGGCCCAGGCGACTCCTACTGATTGACGACCACGCGCTCTTTCGCGAGGGTCTCATCTCGCTCCTCTCCTACCAGGACGATTTCACCGTCGTTGGAGAGGCCGAGGACGCCGAGGGCGCCCTGGACCAAGCGCGTGCGCTCGAGCCGGACATCGTGCTGATGGATATCGAACTCCCGGGGGAGGACGGCGTTAGCGCGACCCGGCGGCTGAAGATGGAGATGCCCGCCGTCACCGTCGTGATGCTGACGGTGCACGACGCCAGCCAGACCCTCTTCGAGGCCATCAAGGCGGGGGCGCAAGGCTACCTGGTCAAGAACGTGCGGTCCCGGGAGCTCCTGGAGCAGCTCCGGGGCCTGGCGCGGGGCGAGGCCGCGATCTCGCGTCGCATGGCCGCCCGGATCTTGGAAGAGATCCGGGGCCAAACCGAGCCCTTCGGGCCCGAGGAAGTGCTCACTGCCCGAGAAATGGACGTGCTGGAGCTAGTGGCGGCGCGCCACTCCAACGCCGAGATCGCCGGGCGTCTGCTGGTCAGCGAGCACACGGTCAAGAATCACATGAAGAGCATCCTCTCCAAGCTCCACCTCCGCAACCGACACCAGGCGGCCGCCTATGGCGTCGCCCGTGGCTGGCTGCCACGCCCCTCGCGGCGTGGCTAGCATCCTCGTTTCACTCCCTCTAGTCTCTCAAAGATAGCCCTTTTCTTCTCTCCTTAGCCCTCTAAGGGTCATGTCCTGCGGACTGCTGCTACCTATACTAGACGTTAATGAGCGACTCACGGACGACGACCATAAACCTACCTTCCGTAGAGCCCTCTGCGGTACCTGCCAAGGCGACATCTGTTTCGAATCAGGCGGGGAAATGGGCTATGAAGATCTTGACAAACCCGCGCGACAGAGGAGAGGAGACGCACATGGCTGACTTGCCACCCTATCCCAGCATACCACGCTGGCTGAAGGTGTCTGTGATCGTCATCGCGGTCGTCGTTGTCCTGGTAGTCGTCTTGATGCTCACCGGTGTTCTCGGTGGTGTCCACGGACCTGGGCAAAGAGGACCTGGGGGCCACTAGCGGTGCTCATGCCGCCCCGCCTCCGCAAGTTCGCGCTTGCCGCTCATATCACTCTCGCGGTCGGCTGGATCGGCGCGGTCGCCGCCTACATAGCTCTCGACGTTACCGTTGCGACCAGCCAGGACGCTCAGACGTTGCGTGCCGCCTATCTCGCGATGGAGTTGGTCGCCTGGTATGTCATCGTGCCGTTGGCCCTCGCCTCGCTGCTCAGTGGGCTTGTCATGTCAGTGGGGACCAAGTGGGGCTTGTTCCGGCACTATTGGGTCCTGATCTCACTCCTTTTGACCATAATCGCCACCGTCGTCTTGCTGCTGGAAACGCAGACGATCAGCTCCTACGCAGACATAGCAGCAGATCCGACAACGTCAAGCGACGATCTCCACGCTCTGGGGAGCACACTGGTCCACTCCGTTGGCGGCACAGTGGTGTTGCTGGTGATCCTGGTGCTGAATGTGTACAAGCCGCGGGGCATGACCCGGTACGGGTGGCGTAAGCAGCAGGAGCAGCGTAGGGCGTTGAAGTGGAGCAAGCAGGACGAGCAGCGTAAGGTGTAGCAGCCGTAGATGCAGCGGCTCCTGCTGGTGGCCAGCTTGACGATCGAGGGCACCCTGGCCGGAGTTCGAGCCGTCCGAGGCTCTCGAAGGCATCGGCGAACAGGTCGTGGAGGATCGCTCTGTGGGCGGTCCAGCCTCCCGAGCCCGAAGGGAATTGCGGGCCCGGCATACAGCACTCACCCGGGAAGACGCAGCCGAACTCGTCACGCTCCAGCAGGTCCTCGTCTCCGAAATGGCCTCGAAGTCGTCGTAGTCTTAATCGCAGGCCCAGAAGGACTCTCTCTGACCCATCCGTAGGCAGAGAGCGAGAAGAAGGTCGCCGCCACCAAGTAGAGTGCCCGTTTCTCGGCGGCCCCGTGCTCCTCGGCGCTGGGCTCCGGAGCAGCCTTCAGCAGACGCCACAGGAGGGCCACCGCAGAGATCACCTCTATCCCGGAGTCCACCCCGAACCCTACGAGGGCGACGCTGCCGGCCAGCAGACCCGCCCCGACGGCGACGAATGCCTCGACGACGTTCCAGGTTATCGTGAAGTCCTCCAGGCGAATGCCGCTGCGGTGCAGGGCTTTCTGGCGGTCGGACGCCATCGCGCCCACGGCTTTAGGCGCTCCCCTTTCGGAACAGCCGGAGGCCATTGAGGGTAACAGCTATGGAGGTTCCCATATCGGCAAGCACAGCGCGCCATAGCGCCACCAGCCCGAACGGGGCTAGGAGAACGAACAGGCCCTTTATGGCGATGGATACGAAGACGTTCTGCCTTATGATCCGCTCGGCCACCCGCGAGAGCCTTACGGCCTCGGCCAGCTTCGGAAGGTCGTCCCGCATCAGCGCCACGTCGGCCGTCTCCGGGGCGACGTCCGTTCCTGCGGCGCCCATCGCGAAGCCAACCGAGGAAGCGGCCAAGGCGGGTGCGTCGTTCACGCCGTCGCCGACCATGCCTGCGTCCCCGTGTCTTGCTACGAGCGCGCGCACCGCCTCGATCTTCTGCTCGGGCAAGAGCCTGGCCTTGTAACCGATGCCAAACTCTTCGGCCACTCGCCGGGCGGGGGCCTCGGCGTCCCCCATGAGCATCATGAGCTCCTCCGCCCCCGACTCGCGCAGGGCTTCGACGGTCGCCTTCGCGTCCGGGCGCAAGGAGTCGGCGAGCCCGAAGACCGCCAGGAGGCCGTCGGCAATGCCCAGGACGACTGGAGTCTCCCCTGCCCGTTCGATCACCTCCAGCGCCTCCTCCGCCCCGTCGAGGGCTATCCCCCTCTCGGCGAAAAGGCGGGGGCTGCCGATCAGGTAACGCTTGCCGTCCACCTCGCCCTCGGCCCCCCTGCCCGCGACCGACCGGAAGCCGGAGACCGGATGCAGCTCGGCTCCGCCTGCGGCCGTCAGGATGGCCAGGGCGTGCTCCAAGCGGCGCTCCAGCGCGGCAGCCAGCGTCAGAACCTCCGCCTCGCCCTTGCCGTTCAGCGCCACAACGCGTGAGACCACAGGACGGCCCTCGGTGAGCGTCCCCGTCTTGTCGAAGGCCAGCGCTTTGAGGCGCCCCGCCGCTTCGAGCGCCGCCCCGCCCTTCACGAGGATCCCGCGCCTGGAGGCGGCCCCGATCCCCGAGACCCCGGTGACGGGTGTGGAAATTACGAGGGCGCAAGGACACGCGATGATGAGGAGCGCCCGCGCTCGGTAGAACCACTCGCCGAAGCTGGCCCCGAGCACGGTAGGCACGACCGCGAGGACAACCGCCACGGCCACCACGATCGGCGTGTACAGGCGCGAGAAGCGGTCCACGAACTGCTCGGCGGGGGCCTTGCTCGCCTGCGCCTCCTCCACTAGACGTGCGATCCTCTGAATGCGCCGGGAGGACGGGCCGGCTTTGGGGGTAGAATCGGGTTCTGTGGACTCGCGCGCGCTGATAATCGAGGACGAGAAGAACCTTGTGGCCCTGCTCCGGGGCTACCTGGAGCGGGAGGGCTTCGAGGTGGCCGAAGCGGCCGACGGCGAAGCCGGAATCGAGATCGCCCGTCGCTTGGAGCCGGACGTGGTCGTCCTGGACTGGATGCTCCCGAGGATGGACGGCTTGGAGGTCTTGCGGGAGCTCAGGCGCTTCTCGGAGGCTTACGTGATCATGCTCACCGCCCGCGCGGAGGAAGGGGACAAGATCGTGGGCCTCTCGGCTGGGGCCGACGACTACCTGACCAAGCCGTTCTCCCCCGGGGAGCTCGTGGCCCGGGTGAGGGCGATGCTCCGCAGGCCGCGCGCCGGTACACCGGGGCCTCAAGAGGAAGAACGGATCTTCCGGTCCGGGGGGCTCGAGATAGATCCGGACCGGCGGCTGGTACGTTTGGCTGGTGAGGAGGTGGCGCTTACCGCCCTCGAGTTCGATCTCCTGCTCGCCCTCGTCTCCAGGCCCGGCTTCGTCTTCGTGCGGCGTCGCCTCCTCGAGCGGGTGTGGGGCGAGGACTACTTCGGTGACGACCACGTCGTGGACGTGCACATCGCCAACCTCCGCAAGAAGCTGGACGCCTCGGAGAGAGAAGCCGGCAACCGCTACATCAGGACGGTGCGCGGCGTGGGCTACAAGTTCGAGGCACGATGAAGCTCTTGGGTGGTATATCCCGGAGCCTTGGAACCAAGCTCTTCGTCTCCCACTTTCTGGTGGCCCTTGCCACCGCCTTCACGCTGCTCACAGCCCTCTACCTCATAGCGCCGGTCATCTTCGGAAACCTGATGAGCGGCATGATGGACGCGGACGGCGGGATGATGCGGCCCGGCGGGATGGGGGGGATGATGGACTCCGTGGGCCGGGCGTTCGGGCTGACGCTCCTCTACTCTTTGGTGGTGGCTGGCGCGGTGGCGGCGGTGACGGCGGCCCTCTCCAGCCTCTTCGTGTCGCGGAGAATCGTGGAGCCGCTACGGTACATGACGGCCGCCACCCGCCGCATCGCCGCCGGGCGCTACGGGGAGCGCGTGCCGGTAGGTGGGGAGGACGAGTTGGGCGCGCTCTCGGAGAGCTTCAACTCGATGGCGGTCTCGCTGGAGGCGGCGGAGAGGAAGAGGCTGGAGCTGATCGGGGACGTCTCCCACGAGCTGCGCACGCCGCTTTCCACCCTCGAAGGCTACATGGAGGGGCTCATGGAGGGCGTGGTAGAGCCCTCCGAGGAGACGTGGGCACTTCTGTACGGGGAGGCCGAGCGCATGAGGCGGATCGTTGAAGACCTCCGCCGGCTCTCCCACGTCGAGGCAGGACAGCTCACCCTCCGAACGGCGGCCGTCCGTCCCGAGAAGGTGGTAAGGGTGGCCGCGGAGCGCGTGGCGCCGCTCTTCGACGAGAAGGGCGTGGAACTGAAGAATGCGGTGCCAGAAGGTCTGCCGTCCGTCTCGGCGGACGCCGACAGGGTCGTCCAGGTGCTGTCGAACCTGCTGGGCAACGCGCTGCGCCACACGCCGGGCGGGGGCCGGGTCGTGGTGGGAGCCGAGGCCTACGAGGCCACGATCGTCTTCGGGGTCGAGGATACGGGAGAGGGCATCCCCACCGAGCACTTGCCGCACGTCTTCGAGCGATTCTACAGGGCCGAGAAGTCGCGCTCGCGAAGCGAAGCTCGTGGCGGCTCGGGGCTTGGGCTCGCGATCTCCCTGGCACTCGTCGAGGCGATGGGCGGGAGGATACGGGCCGAGAGTCCCGGCGCCGGGAAGGGAGCCAGGTTCTCTTTCTCGCTGCCGCTCGCGGACCGATAGTCTGGAATACCTTGATCCAGTCTTGATCTTCGATAGACGCTCCCTTGAGATAGTCCTCATACACTGGGTACGTAGACGAGATACCTAGAAGGAGCGTAAAACCATGATGGACGGAATGATGGGCGGAGGCTGGGTCTGGATGCTGTTGCCCTTACTGTTCTGGGGCGGACTCCTGGCCTTCGCGGCGTGGGCGTTGATACGGATCTTCCCCAACCGGAGTAGCGACAGCGGGGGCTCGGAAGTTCAGGAAGAGGGAGCAGAGGAGATCCTGCGCAAGCGTTTCGCCCGCGGCGAGATAGATGCTGAGGAGTACGAGAGATCCATCAAGGTCCTCAATGGTGGGATAAATGCCACGAGAGGAGGCATTTAGAGATGCGGAAGATTAGGCACTTGGGCGTTGCCCTTGCGATGGTAGTGCTCCTCCTGGCCGGAGCCGGGATCACCTCCGCGGCCGTCCAACTCGGCTCGATGATGAACGACGGCGCGATGGGCAACCAAAACGGCGGTATGGGCTCTATGATGGGCGACGGCATGGGCAGCGGAGGCATGATGGGCTCCTTCGACGAGGACAAGCTCTTCGACCTCCAGTTCATCGATCAGATGACCATGCACCACGAGGGCGCGATCATGTCCTCCGAGCACATGATCTCCGACTCAAAGCGGCCCGAGCTCCGTAAACTCGCAGACAACATCGAGGAGAGCCAATCCGGGCAGATCGACCGGATGCAAGACTGGCGCGACGAGTGGTACCCGGATGCGGAGCAGGCCTCCGGGATGCCCGCGGGCATGATGGACGAGATGATGGGCCAAGGGATGATGGAGCAGATGATGGGCGGCTCTATGCAGGAGATGATGGGCGGCGACGCGGCCGACGAGATGTTCCTGCGCATGATGATCCCGCACCACCAGATGGCCGTCGACATGTCTGAGAAGGCGCTCGAGAGGTCCGAACACCCGGAACTCAAGGACCTATCCCGCAAGATCATCGACGAGCAGAAGGCGGAGATAGAGTTGATGGAGGGCTACTTGAAGGAGATCGAGAAGGCCGAGAAGGGCTAGCGGCAGAAGGTACGAGCCCGTTGTGGACACGGCGAGCACCCTCCCTGCGGTTCGAGCAAGGTTCGCTCCCCTCCGGGAGGCTGTGTACTCCCATCGCTGGAGGCTGTATACTCCCATCGCTGTGAGTGTGCGACGGACATACCTGCTCTCGCTGGCGATCCTCGTGACCCTCTTCGTGTCGCTCTACCCGTACCTGGGGGAGATGGAGATGTGCTTCTCGGACGAGTGTCCGTTTGCTACCCAGTCTTCCGCGCAGTCGTCCTCGACTTCCCCCGCTCTCGCCGGACTGTGCCTGGGTGCCGTGCTCGCGGTGTCCTCAGCCGGAGTATTCGCCTTCGCGTCGCTCCGTGGGCGCCGTCTCCTCGACGAACTTTCGCGGCCCACGCAGTTCTACCTGGCGCCGAACCCACCCCCTCCCCAACTCTCCTCGAGCCTATAGATAGCCATCCGTAGCCCTTCGCCGGCGCCAGATGACGCCGCGCGAGATGACCGAGAACCGTCCCCGTCCAAGCGACGGTATCCCGGATGGCCGTAGGCACGCCCGACGCAAGGCATCCTTTGGATCACCTCGGAGGAAGGAAACGAATGGAGATGAAGAGAAGCCAGCTAGTCTGGATGGCGCTGCCTGCGTTGGCTGCGACGGGGGTTGGGATCTACGTGCTTGCCCCCGGCATTGTGGTGGCGGTGATTCCGTACGCGCTGCTCGCGGCCTGCCCGGTATCCATGCTGCTGATGATGAAGTTTATGCACGGAAGCCAGGGCACACCCCAAGAGGACCAGGCCGACCCAGCACAGGAGGAGAGCCTCGCGCGTCTGAAGGCGCAGCAGGCCGCCCTGGACCAGAAGATCGGGACTCTGGAGCGGAAGGATCTCCGGCCTTCGGCGGAGAAGGGCGCCAACCCAACGGACGAAAGATCGAGCAGATCTTGAGTAAGACGACGAACAAGACGGGCGGTAAGGCGCGTCGGTCGCCACTGCTAGTGTGGGGGGCGGTGGCGGTGTTCGTGCTCGCTGCGCTGGCGGCGGTGTCCGTCCTCATAGCCGGCGGACCCGGCGGGCATTCGTCTGCCGCCGTCGAGCGCCCGGTAGTGGGCGGCGACCTGCACTCGATGGCGGTCGACCCCAGGAACCCGGACCGGGTGATGGTCGGCGGCCACGAGGGCGCGGCCATCAGCGAGAACGGCGGCAAGACGTGGCGGCTGGTGCCCGACCTCGAAGGGGCGGACCCGATGGGTTGGGCCATCGACCCGATCGACCCGAAGAAGATGTACGCCGGCGGCCACCCCGGTTTCTACCGCTCGGAGGACGGCGGTGAGAGCTGGAAAGGGGACAACGCGGGCCTGCCCGCCACCGACGTCCACGGCCTCGGGATGGACCCCCGGGACCCCGACACCCTCTACGCCTCGATCATGGGCGCGGGCCTCTACCGCACCACCGAGGCCGGAGGGAGCTGGGAGCCCGTGAACGCCGAGGTGGGCGGGATGGGACCAATCCTGGTGGACCCCCGCGACTCCGAAACCCTCTACGTCGCCGATATGGAGGGCGACTTCTACCGCTCGGAAGACGGCGGAAAGAGTTGGGACGAACTCGGTACTATCCCAGGCGGCATGGCGACGTGGGTCTCCCAGAGCCTCGAGGACCCGGGCCTCCTCTACGCCGCGACCGGCGGGGTCGCCAGAAGCACCGACGGCGGCGAGAGCTGGCGGCCGATGGACAAAGGGCTACCCGAGGGTGTCTCGACGGTGGCGGTCGCTCCCGATGACCCGCGGGTAGTCTACGCGGGCGTGCTCGACGGGACAAAGGCCAGGGTGTACCGCAGCGAGAACGGCGGCGAGAGCTGGAAGGCCCGCAACGGGTGAGCACGGGCGGTCGGCGGACCGCCTGGCATCGACGAAGGGTTCGGCGTGTAGCGCGCGGTCGGACGGCCGCAAGGTGGATCAGGGGACGTCCCCGTGAGAGCTCTAGCTTCGAGAGAGGGGTATAAGCACCTTGAACATGTTCAAGGTGGATGCGGCTACCACAGATAACATGGTGCCCGCGTGGTTGACGGCGGCCTTCTGATTCTTTGTGAGCGGTCGCGTTGTTGTGCGGGACCGCTATCCTCTACGACGTCTACAGTCGCGGCTACCGCCAGCGCTCGAGCGTCATGGAAGCCGTGTGGCCCATAAACCGCCCTCTACTTCGGGCCGCTCGCCGTCGCGGCGTACTACCGGTGGGGCCGCCCGTGAAGCGAGAAGTGGCACAAAGCGCAGGGCTCCAACCCCGAGAAGGGCCTCCCTGTTCCCCCAAGTGAGGGATTAGGGATCGCCTGCTGATAGCCTCGGTGACGGTCCTCGCCTTCGACGTCGGCAGGTGCGGCCGGATGCCGATCATGCCCCCCACCGACGTAACCTTCCTGTTCCTCACGCAGGTCGGACTGATCCTGGGGTTCTTGACCGGCTACCCGGCGGTGTTGTGGCTCGTCGGCGGTATCAAGGCGACCCCGTGAGCGCGGCGTACGCGCTCCGGCCGGAACGAGCCGCGCCGGTCATAGAACAGTAGAACGAGGCGTGCTGGATGAGCCGAGGTCGGGGCTCAGGCGCGTTCTTGAGACGGCTGCAGTCTCGCTGAGACTCGGAAGGGTTATATTTGATCGGATGTGTTTTACCGCTCGGCCACTATTATCCGCGGGTGGTGCGAGGGACCAGTTCGTACAGGAGGCGCTCTTTCCCGACGGGGACCACGTCGAAGCCGGCCTCCCGGAAGCTGTCGAGATCTATCCTCTTCCCGCCGAGCACGTACACTGGTCCCTTCTTCGCGGCCTCGCGCGCAGCCGTAACCCCGGTAGTGTCCCCGATCCCGTAGCGGGCGTTCGCCTCTGCGGCGCTTATGGGGTCGGGCCAGGCGACGTCGGTGTGGCGGTCCCAGGAGGTGCAGAAGGGGTCGATCAGGGTGAGGTCCTGCCTGCGCTCCTCCACGAGCACCATGTACCACAGCGAGCTCCTGTGGTGCAGCACCGTGGCGCCCCTCTCGGCGCCCTGCGCCACGGCCTCGACCGCCCGGCGCCCCCCGTAATCCCCGCTGCGGTCGAGCGTGCCGTACTCGCCACGCGCCCCCACCAGCGGCACGGCGAGCATCAACGCCGAGAGCGCGACGAGCAAGCTCCTCCTGACCGCGGTACCGGCCTGCAGGTTCTCCGCCGAACGCAACAACGCTCCGAGGCCCACCGAGACGCACAGACCGAGGGCCAGCCAGGCGGGGATGAGGAACACGTAGAAGTCTTCGATACCCAGTTGCAGGTACACGACGGACTGCGCGACGCATCCGAGGGAGAGCACGCCCAGGATGACGGCCGCGGCGTGGTCCGCGAGGAGCAGGTAGACGGCCGCCAGGAACCCTACTAACAGCAGGATCACAGGGAACTGCCCGAAGAGTTGCTCCCCAAGGAGTTGCAGCTTAGTGGACGTGTCGGAGAGCGCCAGCGCCGACGGGTCGCACCCCCTCTCCTCTTCCGAGGACTCGGCGAGGAAGCTTCCCCCCGTGACGAGGAGCAGGAAGCGTCCCGGGGTCGAGGGATCCGCTTCGTTCAAGGGAGCCTCCATCAGGGCGCGCACCGGCAGGTACAGCAGGGGCAGGAGCCCGATGAGGGCGCGCCCCAGGCCCCCCAGCAGCAGCTCCATCTTCGAGAACACGCCCCGGTCTACCAGGAACACGAAGGCCAGGGTGGCGGGTACGAGCAGGACGCTCGTCAGGTGGTGGGTGAGCGAGAGGCCGACGAGGAGGGCGGCGAGGAAGAGGGGGCGGTGGCCGCGGCGGTCCCTCCAGACGAGCAGTACGAAGATGACGAGCGCCACGAGGAGAGCCTCCAGCGTGTAGACCTCGGCGATCACAGCCTGCGACCAGAAGACTCCGGAGATTCCGAACGCCAGCGCGCCCGCCGCGGCGGCCACCACCCTCCGGCTCAACCGCCACCCCGCGAGGTAGACCACGAAAACGGCCGCGACGCCGAAGACGGCGGAGGCGAGGTTTGCGCGGTAGGCGGGGTCCCCGAACGGTAGGTAGGTGAAGAGGTGCGTGAGCATCATGTAGGTCGGGTATCCGGTCGGATGGCCGATCCCCAGCACAGAGACCTCGGTCTGCAGCATCGGGGAGTCGAGCGTGTCAGGAGCACCGTAACGCAGGACCGTCGGCGCCAGCGTCCTCGCGTACAGGACGGCGGTGATGGTGGCGACCGCCGCGCCGCCGAGGGCTACGCCCGCCCTCTCGACTCTTTGCGTCTTGGGGATCGGCTCACCCCCGAGCGCTGTTCCTGGCGCGGGAGTGACGAAGGAGTAGGATCATGGCGAAGCCGAGGGCCAGGACGCTACTGACGAAGAGGTTGCCGCGGATGGTCCCGCCGATGATAAAGGCGGGATCGACGCGGAGCGTCTCGACGAAGAAGCGGCCTACGGAGTAGAGGCACACGTAGAGCAGGAAGACGTCGCCGTTCTTCAGGCGCCCGGCGAAGCGGCGGGCGACCCAGAGCAGGATCAGGCAGACCACAACGTCCCAGAAGGACTCGTAGAGGAAGGTAGGGTGGAAGGAGGCGGCGTCGGCGAAATCGGCCGGCCTGTTCTCGGGGGAGATCCTGATGGCCCAGGGGAGATCCGAGGGGCGTCCGAAGAGCTCCTGGTTGAAGTAGTTGCCCCAGCGGCCTATCGCCTGGGCGAGGACGAGGCCGGGGGCGGCTGCGTCGGCGAACGCCCATGGGCTTATGCTCCGGATCCTGGCGAAGATCAGGAGCCCTATAAAGCCGCCCACGACGGCACCGTAGATCCCTAAGCCCCCGTTCCACACCGCGAAGATGCCCGGGAACGGGTTCTCGGCGTAGAGGTGGTAGTCGGTGATGACGTGGTAGAGGCGGGCGCCGACGAATCCGGGCGGCACGATAAAGAACAGCGAGTCGAGGGCCAGGGCGCCGTCGTAGCCCTTGCGCTCCAGCTCCCTTCCGGAGAGCCAGGTGGCGACGATGATGCCTAGCGCTATGAACAGCCCGTAGTAGCGGAGGGCGAAAGGCCCTACCTCGAACATTACAGGGGAAGGCGGACTCGGCAAGTAGGCCATCACCGCAGCCTCCGCCCTTCGTCGGCCCCACGGCTGCCCACGAGCTCGGCGCGCACTATGAGCCTGTCCTTGTAGTCCGGCAGCGTGCACGTCTGGAGGGTCAGGACGCTCTTGCCGGGCACGGGCTTCGTCACCCAGGAGGCCTCGGGGCCGACGACGAACTTGTTGAAGACCCTGTAGGTGTACCTAGCGCCAGAGGCGTCGGTGACGAGGACCCTGTCGCCGCCCTCCAACCTGTCCAGGTTCCAGAAGGTCAGCCAGCTCTCGGTCCTCGGGTAGCCTAGGCGGTGGCCCGCCAGGTACACGTTGGCGCCTCTCTGCCACGGGAAGCCCGTGCCTTCGAGGTGGATGGCGGCGCTCCTCCTGAGCGTCCCCTCGTCTCCCAAGGACGCGTCAAGGACGGTGTCGTGCCTTATCCGGGCCATCTCTGGAATGGTCAACTCTAAGGTCTTGTCTTGCCGGCCCGGCGAGCCCCGGCCGCTCGTGGCGGCGTCCCCCCGACCTACCCCTAGGAAGGAGTTGGCCAAGAGGACGATTCCGATCCCTAAAAGGACCACGCCGACGAGCGCGGGCACGAGACTCCTCGGGAGCGAGGAGCACTCACGACCCCTCGTGGCCGTCTGGAAGGCCTCCGGCGTCGTCCCGGAGCGGTGCCCGCCGGTGCCCCTTACCCTGCCGACGAGCCCTCCTCCCCCTGCTGGGTATCCTTGAGCTCGGCCCGGACGATCAGGCGCCGCGAGTAGTCCGGCAGGGTACAGGTCTGCAGGCTGACTATGTTCTTGGCCTTGATGGGCCTCAGGACGGAGAGGTCCGTGGGAGGGACGACGAGCTTGTTGAACACCTCGTAGGTGTACTTCCTGCCCTCGGCGTCGGTCAAGAAGACCTCGTCCCCCTCCTTTAGCTCGTTGAGATCGTAGAAGGCCATGTCGCTATCCGTGCCGGGAAAGCCGATGCGATGCCCGGCGATGTAGACGTTGGCCGTCTCCTGCCACGGGAAGCCCGTGAACTTGAGGTGGACGCCGGCGTAGTCGCGGAACAGAGCCTCGTCGGTGCCCCTGCCGGTAGGGATCGTGTCGTTCTCGATCTCCGCCATCTTCGGAACCGTGAGCTTCAGGGTCCTGTTCTCGGGGGGCTCCACCCTGGTCTTCCTCTTGCCGGCAACCGCCTGCTCTATACCCTGCTTCGGGGCGACCTTCTTGCTCTTGGCCTCCTTCGTCATCTTTTTCTCGGTGGCCTCCTGGGTCTGCTCCGCGGTGACCTCCTTGTTTTGGGACCCCCCTTCGCCAGCGGATTGGCCGGCCGAGGAGCAGGCGGCGAGTGCCGCCACCATCGCGAGGGCCACCAGGATCATCACAGGCTTCTTCACGCGCATCCCATCACCTCTCGTCTATTGCTAACCGTGCTTACTCTGGTACTTCGGCCCAACCGGTGGTGTTCGTGGGGTCAGACCATCCTGCGACCCTGGGGGCTGTGGTCTTGTAGTGTGGCGCGTTCTCCGGGGGGGGCGGGTTGAAGCTGTAGCGGTACGTGTAGAGGAAGCCGTCGCGGATCACCTCGCCATCTTCGGTCACCTTCTTGTAGGTGGTCCACTTGATCCCCTTGACGGGATCCTCGTAGATCTTCTCCGTGCTCATCTCGACCTTCTTGC
>JACCSM010000538.1 GCA_013698525.1 Rubrobacteraceae bacterium | reverse complement strand
TCGCGTTCGAGCGCCCACCGGTCTAGCTCGGCGACCGTCATGAAGGAGACTACCAGGAGCCTGCCGGTCAGGTGGGGACGGTAAGCCTCGGCGCGAGAATCGCCTTTGAAGAGATAGGACACAACGTCGGTGTCCACGACTACTGCGGAGGCCGGCGCAGAGGACACCTATAGGGGCTTTCTAGGCGCCCATACCGTCGCGGCGCCACTCGCGGAGTGTGAGGACGAACTCGTCCGCGCTCTCATCGTCAGGCCAGAAGTCGCCGAGCAGGGCATCGAAGTCGTCGACAGGTTCGACCCCTTGCTCGCTTGCGAGTGCTTCCAGGGCCGGGCGAGAATCGAACGGATGTGGCGTGCCTTCTGGATCTTCTGCGTCGTTTGTGGTCTCAGCCTCTCCGGCTTCGGGTGTTGACTCGAGGGCTATCCTCGCATCCTCTAGGGCCGCTTCTTCGGTCTCTCCCTGGCCCACTATGTGCGGGTGGCCGGGCACGGTGGCGATGTAACCGCCATCCTCCGGGTTTGGCTTCACTATTACCGCGAACTGCTGCACCTGTACCCCATCGTTCTTCATGTCTGCACTTCTACGCGCAGCTTATTGTACCGTCCAGCGATACCAGGCAGCACTATCAACCCTCCTCGACCCTTCTAACCCACTCGAGCGAGTTCGGGTCTGTCGCGGTCTTGCATGATAGAGATTGCGATTGGAACGAAGGGGCGAAGGTGGCTTTGCTCAGTCGAAAGGAGTGTAGGTCATCACGTGCCAGGCGCCCTCTTCGTCGGCCTCGAGTTGCGTGAAACCTATCGTGGTGCCATCGGGGCGGCTGACCTCGACGTAGAGCCCCTGCCCGGCTTCGCCTCCGACGGGGTAGATATGATCGACGGTCCCCAGATACCCTGCCTCGATACCAAGCTCCGGAATATCCTCCGGGATGGGTACGAGGTCGAACTGTTGGTCTGCGACGCGGGGCACTTGTGGGTCGTTCCTGGTCATGGCTAACGGGAACTGAAGGGCGTGGAGGAGATCGGGCGCAGAGAGCCGTCCTCTCCGACTTCGAGGTCGACGAGCCCGACGCTTGTGCCGTCCTCGCGGCCGATTTCCACCAGTAGCATCCGGCCACCTTCGTAGACGTTAACGATGGTTCCCGTTGTGCCGGCCTCGACGCCGAGCTCCGGGACGTCCTCGGGGATGGCTACTGTCTCCAACTCTTCGTAGGTTGTGCGCGTTCTTTGTGCCATGTCTGCGATTATAACGTAGGGTCGTAAGGTAGGTGCCCTAGACGAGCGGGAAGGCGGTCACCAGGTGCGGACTGGCTTCGCCGACGACCGGGTCCAGGGCCCAAGCGGTCAGCACGGGGCCGACGTTGCCATTGGGTCCTCGGAAGCTGGGTATCACGAGCTCCCACCTGCGGATCACCTCAGGCAACCCTTCGGGCGGGGTCTTGCCCTCCTGCTCTTTGGGCTGGGCTTGTACTAGCTGCTCGCGGATCAGGCGCTCCAGCAGCTCCGCATCGCCCTCCCCGATGCCGAAGACGCTGCGCCAGAGCCTGAGCTTGTTCCTGCCGTCGGGATGGGTCGACGAGAGCAGGTAACCACTCAGCTTTCTTTCGCGATCGATGATGCCGCCGGCGAACCACTCGACGGACGGCTGGTGCCGCCCGGCCGATTCGCTCAAGAAACCCGGGGAGCGCCGGCTTCCGGTCGGTGCTCGATGGCCTGGAGGTTCAGGTTCGGGTAGCGCTCTCGCCAGTATCGCAGCGGACGTGCATTCTCCTGGATCTTCTGGTCCACCTCATCCTGATAAGCTCGATGGTAGGCCAGGGCGGCGTCGAGGTGGTCTTCGGAGATGCCCGTCTCTTCGAGGAGCCTTTGCCGGCCCATCTCCTCGTGGCCGACGACGATCTCCCACACATCGAGCGCTGTGCCGGACACCCACGCGCGACGGCTGCCCTCCGTCCCGCGGAACGCTATGCCGGGATGCCGCTCCGCCCTCGCCGCCTCTTCGGCGGACCGTCTGAGGCACTCGTACTCGGCGACGTCCAACACGACGCCTATGCGTTCTCCGCTCTCGTTGGTAAGGTAGCGCGCTTCCATCTCGCTATTGTAACGCTCTGCCTGAACCCTCGAGGCAGCGGAGAGTGCGAACCCACAAGTAGCGAGAAATTGATTCCCAAGAAGGGACAGCCTCATTACGTGCCCGGCAAGGTGGTGAAGGCATCTTGTAGTATTTGGAGGATGAAATAGAGTGCCACGGCGAGCAGCACGAGGGCCCATCCCCAGAGCGCAAACGTGCTTATCAACCACCTCGGGGTGGATCCGCGCTCGAAGAAGAACATAGCTGGCGTCCCCAACACGAGCAGTGGTAGATCGATCTGGAGCATTAACCCACGCCAGGGTCTGTAGAGATTCCACACTGCTTCCAGATTGAGGCGCTGTTCGCCCGATCCGGCACCGAAGGCGAGCGGCTCGCAGCCCAACGGGCGTGGGAACGCATCCTTGCCCGACTAGGTGAGGTAGGGAAGGAAGTTCCCGCGGTCGAGTACCGATCCTCGCTATCGGATCGGTGGTCACGGCGCTTGTTGATCGCCTTGTTGCGGCGGTACGGGATCGCGCCGTATCGGTACCGCGGGCAGCGACGAGCCAGACGTGCATCCGTCCGAGCGAACACCTTGTGGTACGATAGGGCGATTACCAGACTGTATAAGTACGTGTTGGGCATGGGGTGATCATGGGACAAAACTACACGATTCCGACGCTCCCGGACGCCCAGCCGGACCTGGACATGAATGGCGGGTTCCTGTGCTTTTGGACCTACTGGCAGCCCGATCCCGCAGCTCCCGATCCCGAGATGCCCGGCTTGAAACAACAGATGGTCACTTACCTCCCCGTAGCGTCGGCGGAGGACTGTCTGTGTGGCAGCGGCAAATCCTATGCGCGCTGCTGTAAAGCACTCCCCTACTGGCAGCCGGTGTGCCCCAACCCGGGCTTGCAGGGCTACGGCTTGCTCGCTCCGCAATCCGCCACGTTTCGCGCGGTCGATGGCTCCGCCATACACGAGCGTTTGATGGATGATCTCCGGCTCTTCTGCGTCGAAGATGCCCCTGATCGCGCGTTTTGGACCCTCTGGGGAGAACCGGCCTTGGAAAGCGAGTATGGGATCATATGTTTCGGTGATATCGAGCTCCAGCACCGGCAAACGCTGATCGCCAGCGCGCTGAGTACCGCACGCATGACCGTTCTGTTGGATCTTTTAGCCGAGGTGGGTAGACTACCCGGCCCTACGGTCAAGCACGACCCGATCCACGTCTTCGACAAACGGACCCGCGAACGATACGCGCTTCCTCCACGGCGCGCCGCCGAACGGAAGCGACCGGGACTGCGCCGAAAGCGGGCATGATCGGCACGAGAACTTGAGTGTATCCGAGCTATGCGAACGTCCGTACCGCTCCTTTCGCGCCGTCCAATGACGAGGTGGGCTGAAAGCCCGTCCTCTCCCTCACTGCAGCCGGCTAAAAAGGGTATGCAGCCAACGCCTTTAGGGCGGTCTGTGGGCCGCGCGGGAGCGACTCTTTGCGGCGCTCTGTGGCCCGTCCCGTAGAGTTTCGACTCCGTCGCACCCTCACCGATGGAGTAGGGCGTAAGGCTCGGGGTGTGCTGACCACATCGGCCACGATGGTAAGACGGACTGAGCAGCCTACTGAACCTACGGATTCCTGCGTGCCGACGGGGGGTCGATAAGGCCGATGTTTCGCGGGATTCCTAGCGCCTTCGAATGTGCGCGAGATATGCGCATTGCGCGTAAGGGATACGGACACCTGAGTCGATTATCCCTTGACGTAGTAGGCGCCCCGTTTTGGCCTTCTTGTCTCAGTTTTCCTTCGGGGGCCATACGTCGCAGAAGGTGGCTGGCCTGGTTACCGCTGACGTTGCAAAGCTCCATGGTGTCCAGCCGTGTTATTCGTCCGTGTGCTTCGACCAGGCCTCGCTCCAAAACCGCCCTGGCTCGCGCTTCACCTTACTGGATCAATCTCCCCACGGCCTTCACGTCCACATGCCGCTCATTCTGGAGGTGATTGAGAGCAAGCAGCTCATCCAGGGAGAGAGGTTGTCCTTCACGGTTCTGCCTGTAAACGAGGGTGGCGAAAGCTAGGCTAGTTTCACCACGCGGTCTACGCGGTGTGCGAAAATAGGGCTCAGGAGACGCAAAGATGGCCGAGAAGCAACGAACCGAGATCGACGCCGGGCTCTTGCAGGAGCTGCGGGCCAAGGCCCGCGAACAAAGCCGCACGGAGGGCGAGCTGCTGGAGGAGATCGTGCGCAGCTACCTCGTCCTGGCGCCCAGGCGGTCGAATAGCTTAGGCGGGTTTTTCGCAGGCCTCGAGCGTCGTCGTAGGGAGGAAGGCGTCGAGCCGCTCTCCGAGGAAGAGGCAATAAGCCTCGCCAACGAAGAGCTGCATGCCATGAGGCGGGAGCGCAGGGAGGCGCCGTAGCCCACGCGGTAGTCGACCCTGGCGTCCTGATCAGTGCTGCCATCTCCGAGAAGGGCGCGCCGTGGGAGGTACTGAGACGCTGGATGGCGGGCGAATTCGACCTTGTCATTTCACCACGCCTGCTCCACGAACTGCAAACGGTCCTTGCGCGGGAAAAGTTCCGCCGGTACCTCACCTACGAAGATGCGACCGAGTACGTGAGCTGGCTGCACCACGGAGCCGAGGTCGTAAGGGACCCGGCTGAGAGTGTGGTCCGAGGCGCCGTGGAAGCCGACCCGGACGACGAGTACCTCGTCGGGCTCGCGGGGTCCCTGGGAGGCGGCGACTCCTACCTCGTATCAGTCGACCGCCACCTGCTCGACCTTCCGGATCGGGCCGTCAAAGACGGCGAGGGGCGCACCCTGGCCCGTATCCTGACTCCCGGGGAGTTTCTGCGCGAGATAGGGCAAGAAGCGAACCGCGGGTAGCCTCGCTTCCGCATGGGTACCTCCATCGCACACGCCGACGAATCGGAGGCGGGATCCACGGTGCACGCCCCGGTTGGTGTACAGTGGCTCCGGCATTTCTACGGGAGCTCCATCCCATTTGCGTTTTACCTGCAAATCGCGATAAAAAGAAGAGCCGACGAGCGGACTCGAACCGCTGACCTCATCTCATTACGAGTTTGCTTGCGCGCGTTCTAGCCCGTTCTGGTACGTCCGGAAACCCGCGTGTTTATGCGGTTTTCGTTGATCCGGAGGCCTTGGTATGTCCAGTGCGTACCGGGGCGTAGCAGCCCGGTTGCAGTACCAGTTGCAGTACATTCGTGATCGACAATTCGTACTCCGAGTGAGGCTTCTGGCGTCGGTAAGGAGATTACCGAGGCGTGTGCAGCGGGGCGTGAGAACCAGGACCCCCAGGGAGCTAATGTCCGGCCGTCACAACGCCACCGTGCCGGTGTCCTGTCGGTGAAGGGTAGACCCTCTACACTCGTGTTTCGCTTCCGCTCGGTGATGGCCCCGTGTGGCCTGCCCCTGTTTTCTGTACCAGGCGCTATGAGAGTGTGAGTGCCGATTCTAGCTCCTCTGGCTTGCCTGTGTTCACTTGCTTGCCACCGAGATCCGCCTCCCCTGCGAATTCCGATGGGGTC
>JACCSM010000480.1 GCA_013698525.1 Rubrobacteraceae bacterium | reverse complement strand
TTAGTGTCTTCGGCCGGGGCCGGAGTGTTCGACAGCTTCACCAACACCCCACGGAATCCAGTAGAAACCTCGTGTGATGTAAGAGGAGGTATACAGAAAAGCTCGAAGAGAACGCCCGGTGCAAATCCTCGCCGTTACATTACGGTCGCACACGTCCAACGCAATTGGATAGATACTAACGATGAGCGCTACTTCGAGGTCTCAAACGCAGAGCTGGAGAGGTGGCGTTTGCACGATGGCGATGTTCTTGTGATTGAGGGTAATGGGAGCGCTGAACAGATTGGCAGAGCCGCCCTGTTCAGGGGCGAAATCGAGGATTGTGTCCACCAAAACCACGTCATACGTGTGCGTCCCGACAAAGCTCGCCTGCTGCCTGAATTTTTGAACGCATACTTCAACAGTTCGGCTGGTCGGCACGAGATGCTCGAACGTAGTAGGACCACAAGCGGTTTATTCAACCTTAGCGTTGGTCGGATCAAGCAAATAGAAATCCCCTTCCCGTCGTTGGAAGAGCAACGAGACACGGTTATCTATCTCGACTATCTGCAAGCGAAGGTGGACTCGCTGAAGCGGCTCCAGGCCGAGACTGCTGCCGAGTTGGATGCGTTGCTGCCTTCGGTGTTGGATCGGGCGTTCAAGGGCGAACTGTAGTTCCCTCGTCGGTTTGCGGGTTTGCCCGGCAGCGCAGGTTGGTTCTTCGGCCAGTTCGTGTGCGAGCACGATGGAACGTCCAAAGGATACCCACCGGCGTTCGGCCAAACTCGGAAGCTGGTGGAGGCCCATGTAGGTCCTGTTTGTGCGCTATTTGGGGCCGAGTTGGAAACGATTCATACCAAGTTCGGTTGAATGGCACCGCCACGGCGGGACCGTCCAACAGGACTCGGTATCAGGTGCTGTTTGCGTTTCTATTGCGTATTTATTGCGTCTATTGCGTAAAGCTCACGCAATGCGATCCCCCGTCTCCTATGATTCTCCAGCGTGCCAGCGTGCCGCTCTGGTCTTGCCAACGACGTGGATGCGGCCTTCTCTCTTCAGTTCCTTCATCAACCCTTGAATCTGGTCTCGGGAGAGCGAGGGCAAGACCTGGGATAGCTCCTCGAAACGTGCGCCTTCATCCTCGCTGTCTTCGATGTGCCGGAGGAGCAGAGCCTTGTTGGTTTCCTTGTCGAGCCCACGCCTGCGGGTGTACGTGCCTCTCTTATCCAGGGCGGTATAGAAGCGCCGGGAGAGGAAATACGTCTTGTTGCTCCCGCGCCCCTGGGACTCTATAACCCCGAGTTCCAGTAGCCTGGGCAGGCGGTCTTGCAGGTCCGGCGGGACGGGTTGTTCGCGGTGGATCAGGTCGACCACCAGGAAGTCTTGCGTGGAGAAGGTGGAGAGGGTCTCCTGCCCGATCTTCCCGAAGAACTCCAGGAACCTCGGGTCGCGCACCTCGCCGTACAAGGTCAGAAAGACCTGATAGTCGTCGGTGCCGGAGAAGTCGGGGCGAAGCTTGCCGTCCCTGATACTCCGCTCGAACATCAGGCGCGCGCCCTGCCCGGAACGCTCGACGAGGCCGCATTTGGCGAACACGTCGGCGATGCGGCGGTTGCGTGGCGCCTGCCTCCACAAGATGTTTTCCGGGGTTACTCCGGCGGTGAAGCCACCAGGGCTGACGACCTCCAGCTTGCTCGGGAACTGGCGGACGAAGGTGGAGCCCCCGTTGCGGTAATCCCGATGGGAGGCAGCATTGAGCAGCGCCTCACGCACCACCCTGCGGTCGAAGGCCGGTATGTCGCCGACGAAAAGCCCTTCCTCGTACTGGTAGACCTCGTTGCGGGCGTCGATGACCTTCCATAACTCCTCGTCGAAGAGGAAGAAACCCTCGCGGAACTCCCGGCGCTGTTGGAACGGCGTGGAAGCCTCGCTCGAGCGGTACTCGAAGATCACCTCCGCCTGCGCCAGATGCCTGCCCAGCGCCCGATGCGTTCCGAGCAGGACGAGAGCCGCGTAGGTCACCCCGCCATCGACTAACAACTCCGCGTCGGTCAGCAACTGCTCCGCGTTCAGGTTGTACAGGGCCTCGTTGCCTGACTTGCGCGTCCACATCGTTCGCAGGTTCTCGATGGCCGTTGGGTCAAGGTCATCTAGTGTTGCCTTCGAGCAAATCTCGGCTGAGTAGTCTGGTACGGCCTCATCGAAGATGCTCTTCAGCCTATCCGCCGTCATAGCGACCAGGCCTTCGCCTGCGCGCATCAGGTACGCGCCGTCGTAG
>JACCSM010000473.1 GCA_013698525.1 Rubrobacteraceae bacterium | reverse complement strand
ATATCCTGGCGTGGGCGTACTGCACGTAGAAGACAGGGTTCTCGTCTGACTGCTTTATGGCGAGATCCAGGTCGAAGTTCATCTCCGACTTGTGGGAGGAGCGCACATAGAAGTAACGCGCCACGTCCTCCCCCACCTCGTCGAGCAGCTCGTCGAGGGTCACTATGTTGCCTGCCCGCTTGCTTAACTTGACCTGTTCACCCTCCCGCACGAGCTTAACAAGCCTTACCAGTTCCACGTCGAGGAACTCACGAGGCAATCCGAGCGCGACGAGGCCTGACCTGATGCGCGGCGGGTAGCCGGCGTGATCCGCGCCCAGCACGTCAACCGCAGTCCGGAAACCGCGGTCCCACTTATCGCGATGGTAGGCGAGGTCGGGTCCCATGTAAGTGTAGGATCCATCGCTCTTGACCAGCACCCTGTCCTTGTCGTCCCCGAATCTCGACGTCGCTAGCCACAGGGCGCCTTCACTCTCGTATACGTTATCGCCCTCCGCAAGCTCCCGTACGGCCTCCTCTACTGCGCCCGACTCGTAGAGGCCCTTCTCATTGAAGAAGCTGTCGAAACGAACCCGTATACGTGCCAGGGTACGCTTGATATCGTCCATGCACCAGCGGGTAGCGAAGGCGGTAATCTCGCGGAGGGCCTCTTCGCGGTCCATCTCCAGCAAGCGGCTGTCATGCTCGCTGGCGATATCCTCCGCTATCTCCTCAGTGTAATCTCCCTTATAAGCCGTTTCCGTGCCGGAGACGGGCCACGTCTCCCCATAGAGCCCGGCATAGCGCACAGCGACCGACTCGCCGAAGAGTCGGATCTGGTTCCCTCCGTCATTGAAGTAGTATTCCCGTGAGACGTTCCTGCCGGCGGCCCGCATGATCCTGGCCAAAGAGTCCCCGTAGGCTGCCTGACGTCCGTGTCCGACATGCATAGGTCCCGTCGGGTTGACACTCACGAACTCGAGCAATACAGGGTCTCCGGAAGGCTCCCGCCGCCCGTACTCGTCACCCTCGACGAGCAAATAGCCAAGCTCTTCCCAAAGCGCTTCCGGAGAGAGCCTGAAGTTTACGAAGCCGGGTCCTGCGACCTCGGCCTCACGCACGAACGGGGCGTCCAGGGCGCCCACGAGGTTCTCAGCGACCTCCCTCGGGTTCCGCCGCAATACCTTTGCATTGGCGAGGGCCACGTTGGTCGCGAAGTCGCCGTGAGTGGGGTCGTTGGGCCGCTCGACGTGTATGCCGTCCAGCACGACCCCGTAAATCGTGTGCACGGCCTCCCGCACGGCGCCCGCCAGACGCTCCTCGAAGCTCATTCTTCACCCCCGAGGAGCTCGTCCAAGAGCCGCCGGTTCTCCTCGGCGATTCGCAGGGTCTCATCCCTGTCGTACTCGAAGCGGACGTCGAAGACGTCCCCAGCAGAGACCTCTTCAGGCAACAACTCGCGCGGCACGTCGAAGCCTCTACGCCCGTCAGGGTAGGGTAGGAGCACGGCCCACCCGTTATCCTCGAACCTGTCTATCTGCACGCGCATAGAGGTATGTTAGCATTTCAGCAAGTCAGCACGCTCCGGCCTGCGGCCTCCGCTCGTCAGCATTTCAGCAAGGGCATGGACATAGGCACTACCGCCATGAGAAGTAGCTCCCCTTGTAGTGTTTCGATTCATGAGCGCGGGCGTGGCCATCCGAGGGTGAGCTGACATGCTGACTTGCTGCGGAGCGAAGCGAAGCTACCAATGATATTTTTCTTTGCGGTGTATCTTTGCTGCGCGGTAGAGCTGTTCGAGGAGGACGACCCTGGCCAGGGCGTGTGGGAGGGTGATGCTGCCGAAGGACCAGAGTTCGTTGGATCTCTTTAATACCTCGGGAGAGAGGCCTAGTGGCCCTCCGATCACGAAGGCGACCTGATTCCGGCCTGAGAGGCCGAGGTCTGCTAGCTTCAGGGCGAGTTTCTCTGATGGGTGCTGCTTACCCTTCTCCCTGTCGAGGGAGATCAGGTACGCTTCTTTCGGAAGGCGCTCGAGGATACGGTCTCCTTCTGCGGAGAGCACCTCGTTGTGTGAGCGGCGGTTCATGTCTTCCTCGGCGACCTCGATGATGTTAACGGGGAAATAGCGGCGCAGCCGCTTTGCGTAGTCTTCCGAGCCTTCGGCGGCCCAGCCCTTCAGCTTTCCGACGGAGACGAGGGTGCAGCGGCGTATCACTCGATTCCGAAGAGCTGTCCTGCCGCGCCCCTCCCGCCGTAGCGGTAGACATGCTCGGGGACTCGCAGGGGAGTTCCTACCTCGATCCAGGGTGTCGGATGGCCTGCGATCGCCGCCCGAACCCTGACGCCGCCGTGGCCTGCTTCCCTTAGCGCCCCGCTCACGGTGCCACAGGCCCTAGTCGGAGAGTTGTTGGTCTTGGAGAGGTGGGCGATGATGAGGTCTTTGAGTCCGTGCGGGGCCAACGCAACAGCGGCATCGGCCGCCTGCCGGTTCGAGAGGTGGCCGCGGCTCGAGGAGATCCGGCGCTTCAAGTTCGCCGAGTATGGGCCCCGCCTGAGCCAGTCGGTATCGTGGTTCGCTTCGAGGACTACCGCCTCGGCCCCACGCATGCTCCGCAGTACCTCGACACTAGCCTCTCCGAGGTCCGTCGCCATCGCCACGGCGCTACCGCCGTCGGATACCCGAACCCCGTAGGTCATGGAGTCGTGCGGGACTTCGAAGAAGGTCACTTTAAGGCCGCCGACGGTGCAGGACGCTCCTGGGGCTACCGTGTTAGCGCCGAGTGACTCGCCGACGCCGGGCGCGGCGAAAACCTCCATATCGCGTTCGCGCACCAGAGAGGGTACGCCGCAGGTGTGGTCGGTGTGCCCGTGGGTCAGCAGGACGGCTTTTACGTCGGTAAGGTTCCTGCCGATACGGGCGAGGAGGGCACCTATGCGCCGTGGCGGGAGGCCGGCATCAACGAGGAGGCCACCTGAGTCCGTCTCCATGTACGTTGCATTGCCCGAGCTTCCGCTCGAAAGAACACTCAGCCGCAAATCCATCCTCTATCAGGTTGGGTGTTTGATCGGCGGGAACGAAACCCTTCCAAATCTTAGCACGTACAATTCAGGTGCTCTTGTCGACGAGCTCGCCCTGGACGATCAGACGCTGTTCAGCAGGTCGGTCAGCGCCTTTACGTGA
>JACCSM010000461.1 GCA_013698525.1 Rubrobacteraceae bacterium | reverse complement strand
CCTGGAAACCACTACTGGTACGACGGGCTCAATGGCTTTATGGTCCATTTCTGTGGGGCTGAGCCAGCGGAGTGTTCCCCTGGGAGGAACTGGATCCTCAGGCGCCTGTGGCGCAAGGCGGAGAAGGTAACACCCGAGGTGCTGGAGAGATGCCGTGGGCTTCGGCCCGAACTTGAGGAGCCTTTAAAGCAACCAGGATCCTACTTTGCGATCGATACCGGTCCGCTGAGGATTATCGGCATCGATGCTGGCATCAACGGGCGACTCGACCGCGAGCAAGGCGAGTGGCTGCGTAGGGTCGCGCGGAACTCACCGAAGCCCAAGATCCTTCTGACCGGCAAGCCGATCTACGTCGACAACCGACACCACTACGACGAGGGCGGCATTGAAGACGGCGCGACCAGGGTAGACGATATCGTGCGTGCGGCCGAGCACAACTTCGTTGCCGCAATAGGCGGTGACATCCACAACTACCAACGTTACCCCGTGAGAGTAGGAGACCGGACGATTCAATACATCGTCTCTGGTGGCGGCGGAGCGTACATGAGCGCCACGCACAGGATACCCAGGGTCGACGTAGGAGGTGTCGAAGAAGACGATTTCAGATGTTATCCGCTCAGGGGTGATTCGCTGTCCGCCTACAGCAAGGTCGTCGACCGCCGATTCTTCCTCGGTCTTGGATCGGCCTACATCGCACCGGACGAGGCGGCGGTCCTGATGGGAAAGCGCCTTGGAATCGACCCGAGCCGCGCTGGCGACCGGCACAAGAGGCCGAGACGCCGCAAGGAAGTGGTCGCAAGGTTGCCCTTTCTGAGGACACCACGTCCCAGGCGTGGCCGAAGGTCTCTCGAGCCTTTCTTCTACCCTTTACT
Source organism: Rubrobacteraceae bacterium (assembly GCA_013698525.1). GTDB lineage: Bacteria > Actinomycetota > Rubrobacteria > Rubrobacterales > Rubrobacteraceae > Rubrobacter_D. The sequence continues at coordinate 2,689 of JACCSM010000461.1, read as the reverse complement.
CTCCGAGGTCTTCGACTGGGACCCCCCGCCTTTCTTCAAGAGCTTTCTACGGCTCGAAGCGACCGAGAATAAGTTGACCATCACTTGCTACGGTGTGACGGGTTGCGCGGAGCACGAGGAGAACCCTCCCGTGGAGGACCGCGTGGAGATCCGCTTCGACCGCCAGAGCCCCCGCGCATGAGAGGGCACCTGATCCGGCACCTTCCAAGCTCCGGGCGAAGATCTTCCTCCTGTCCAAAATCCCGTGATGGCACAAACTCCGAGGTAGACTGCTCCCATGCGCTGTTAGTTTGGCGAAGAGAACCTCGATCAAGGAGATGAAAGTCCCATGCCCCACATCCGTCTCATCCTCCAAGAGGACGAAGGAAATCCCATTCCCGGCGCCGAGGAGCGGATCTACCAGCTCGAAGGCGAACTGGAGACCCTCGATCAGATCGAGCAGGCCACGGAGAGGTTCAAGAGGGAGGCTCTGCCCGAGATCGAGCACTCCTTGCTCGCCAGAGCCCAGCGGCGCTTCGTCGCTGATCGGGGGGGGAACCCAGAGCCTCCCTCTCCCGCGCCTTAACGGCAAAGAGCGCGTCCGCATCGAAACCATCCACGGCTCATTCGACTTCGCCGAACAGCGCTTGCTACTAGCTGAGGGCTCCGACTGCCGCTACCTGAAGCGAACAGGGCAAGGACCACGCAGTTCGGGGATCGAAGAGTTCTGTTTGTACTACTGCAACCGCCTCAGTTTCGCTGAAGTGAGCAAGCTCCTCGAGCGGGTTAGCGGAGAACGCCTGCTATGTGAGCAGACGCTGTGCAACTGGGTGGAGCGCAAGGCACGCGAGGTCGGCGCCGCTTTGTCTTCGGAGGTTAGCGCTAGTCGATCGCTTGCGCTGCCTACCTTCGCCGAATCGCTCGACATCTACGACGCGGACTCCGAGGAGGTTTTGGTCTCTACCGACGCTATCCAGGTGAAAGCCCAAAAACCCTCCCGCGAGCGACGCCGGGGCGCGGAGCACGATAGCCCGGAGGAGAAAGAGAAGAAGGTCAAGAAGAAGCGGATAAACACGGACCTGATGCTCATCCAAGGTCGAGATGGTTCGTTTCGCCATCTTCTTTCGGCGGGGCTAGGAGGAGGAGGAGGGGAAGGGACGGCGGCGAGCCTGTGTGAGGTAGCGCGAGCATATCTCAGGCGCGAGTGGGGTGAGAACCCCGAACCGGTGCCCATCGTGGCGATAACCGACGGGGCGCGCTCGATCCGCTTGATGCTGGAGGAGTTGTTCGGTCCTTCGGTTCGGGTGATCTTGGACTGGTATCACCTGGCTAAGAAGGTCTACCAACTGCTCTCGATGGTGGCACACGCAAAAGCCGAGCGAGAGCGGATGGAAGGGCGAGTGCTCTCGTTTTTGTGGCATGGTCGCCTTTTGGAAGCGCTTTCGTACTTGGGCAGCGTTTCGGCCCGTCGGGAGGAAGCGTTGACGGAGTTGGTTACGTACTTGGAGAAGCATGCCTCTGAGATCATCGACTACGAGCGTCGAGCGAAGGTGAGCAAGGTCATCGGAAGCGGGCGGATGGAGAAAGCGGTGGACCAGGCGGTGGGGATTCGCCAGAAGAAAAAGGGGATGAGCTGGAGCGAGACGGGAAGCCACGCGCTGGCGCTGCTTAAGGTAGTCGAACTCAACGGGGAGTGGGATGAGCTTTGGGCTGCGGCAGCCTGACCGCGCTCGTCACGGGATTCTGGACAGGAGGACACCGAGGAGGTGTCTAAGGTCACCAGCTACAGTCCCGGCTGGGTGCGCCGCATAGCCCGCCGTTACAACGAGCGAGGCGTCGAGGGGCTTGGCGACCGCAGGCACCGAAACCCCGGGGCGAGGCAGAGGGCGTTGCTCGACGAGGAGGGGCAAGCGGAGCTGAGGAAAGCAGTGCTTGAAGGTTCACCCCCGGGCGGGGGGATGTGGAGTGGGCCTAAGGTGGCGCGCTGGATAGCGCAGAGGAATGACTTGGAGAAGGTTCATGCCCAAAGGGGCTTTGAGTACCTGAGGAAGGTGGGGATGAGCCCCCAGGTTCCAAGACCCTCCAACGCCAAGGGGCCGATCCCTCCGAGTCGCTAAAGAGGTGGGAGCGGGCAAGGAGCGGCGCATCCTTTTGGTGGTGGACAGAGCCGGCTGGCACACGGGAGGGGAGGTCGATCTCCCCGAAGGGATAAACCTCGAGCTCTTGCCGAAGGGCTCGCCGGAACTGATGCCGGCGGAGAGGTTGTGGGCGCTGACCAACGAGGCTTTGGCCAACGGGCTCTTCGAGGAGATCGAAGAGGTTGAGGAGGCACTGGTGCAACGTTGCGTCGAACTCCTAGATCAGCCCGAAGCCATCCGAGATCTCACCAACTACCATTGGTGGCCCCAGGCGGCGGCATGAGGTTCCGAGTATCATTCACCCGGATTCGGTATGAGCTCCCGGGCTGCGGCCACCCGCTTCGCCTTAAAGTATAGTTTCCTCTGGTCAAACGGCCGAACGTCGTTAGTTCACAGTATCGACAAGGACGGAGAGCCGCCCGCCCAGGCTTTCCACATTCCTACCTGACGGACAGGGCGGTCCTCGGACTCTCGGGAACTGCTCGCGGGCGACTTGGGTCACCGAACCCGGAACGGGCGACCTATACACGTCGGCGGGCAGCAGCGTGAACGCGGCCTCCCCGGTGAGAGCA
>JACCSM010000458.1 GCA_013698525.1 Rubrobacteraceae bacterium | reverse complement strand
GCGATGACGAAGTACATCCCCACCAGCGTCACCTCGAAGAAGACGTAGAACAGGATCGCGTCCAGCGCCACGAAGACGCCAATGGAGGCAGTCTCCATCAGCAGGAAGAGGGCCACGTACGAGCGAGCCCTCTCGGAGATCTCCGCCGAGAAGATCAGGGAGACCACGAACAGGACGGTCGTGAGGAGCACGAGCGGGAGGCTTACGCCGTCCACGCCCACGCGGTAGGCGGCGCCGACGGAGGGGATCCAGGCTACCTCCTCGACCTGCGAGAAGCCCGCCCCGCCTTCGCCCACCCCGCGTGCCCACATCACCACCGACCCAACGAAGGCGAGCCCGGCGAAGACGATGCCTACGGCGTGTGCGCCGCGCGTGGAGATCCCAGGCAGAGCCACCAACACGAGCGCGCCCAGTAGCGGGAGGAAGAGCGTCAGGGATACGATGGAGATCATCTGGTCCTTTCTCTATAGACCTACGGCGCCTATCGTCAGGAACGCGAGCACCAGGGCGCCGCCCACGGCGGCGAGCAGCAGCTCCTTGTGGACGAGCCCCGACTGCAGGGTGCGGGCCAGGCCGCCGAGGGTTCGCGTGCCCCGCACCAGCGCGCGGATGAGGCCGTCGATCCCGCGCTCGTCGGCGACCCGCGTGGCTTCCGCCACGGCGAGGCTCGCCCGTCCGACGTCGATCACGACGGCGTGTATGCCGCGATCGAGGGCATCGAGAGCACGCGCCGCGGCCATCGCCGGTCTGGCGACGAGGCCGTCGAAGCCGCCGCCAAATCGGAACCCTCGTTCGGCGGCACCGCGCAGAGGGCCGAGCAGGCGTCCGGCGGGTACGAACCATCCCAGGGGCAGCCCGGCCAGGGCCAGGACGATGCCGAGGCCCGCGATCAGCAGGTTCTCCTGGACGTCTTCGCCGAGCAGGCCGGCGAGTGGCCCGACCGCGAGGCCGAGCGTGCCGGCGAGGGCGGCGAGCGCAGCAAGGCCCGCGCCCATCCAACCCGCGCCCGCGACCGGCTCGCCGGCTTCGCCCTCGCCGCGCCACAGCAACCCGAGCGCCCGCCCGACGTAGACGGCCGTCAGCAGCATCCCGACGAGGGCGAGCGGGGCGAGGAGCCACGCGTGGGGAGACTCGAAGGTGGCGGCCAGGATCGCGTCCTTGGACCAGAACCCGGCGAGTGGCGGCACGCCCGCGAGCGCCAGGCCAGCGAGGGCAAAGCCGGCGAAGGTCCAGCGCCGTTCGCGGCCGACGCCCCTGAGATCGTCGAACGCGGTCGAGCCGCGGGCGTGCTGGAAGACCCCGGCGCCGAGGAAAAGGGAACTCTTCATCGCCGCGTGGGCGATGAGGTGGACCGTGGCGACGATGGGAGAGCCCGCGCCAACGGCGAGGAGCATGAAGCCGTACTGGCTGGAGGTCGAGGCGGCGAGTAGGCGCTTCAGATCGCCCTCGGCGACGGCTATCAGGCCGGAGACAAGCGCGGTCACGCCGCCCAAAATACCGACGACGAGCAGCACCGTGGGTGGCAGCAGCGGGGAGGTCCGGATCAGCAGTATCGCCCCGGCGGCCACCAGCGTCGCGGAGTGCAGGAGTGCCGAGACCGGGGTGGGTCCTGCCATGGCACTCTGCAACCAGCCCTGAAGCGGCGTCTGGGCCGACTTGCCCGCCGCCGCGAGCAGCAGGAGCAGGCCCGCCGCCACGGCGGCCTGGCCCCCGAGGTCTAGGGTGCGCGAAATCTCACTCGTCCCGGCCCCTGCTATGAGGATGAAGATCGCCACGTAGAGACCCAGGTCGGCTGTGCGAGTGTAGAGAAAAGCGCGGGTGGCCGCCTCGCCCACGCCAGGCCGCTCGTAGTAGAAGCCGATCAGGAGGAACGAGAGGAACCCTATCACCTCCCACGCCGCCAGCAGGAGCACCCAGTCTCCGGCGATGACGAGCGTCTGCATCGCGGCGGCGAAGAAGGCCATCCCGGCGAAGAAGCGCACCTTGTCGCCTTCCTCCGCCGTGTAGCCCACCGCGTAGACCATCACGAAAAAGCTCACCACCGAGACGAATAGCGCAAGCACCGCCGTCAGGGGCTCTACCACGAGCCGCAACGGCAGATCCGGCAGCCCCGGCAGCGTCGCGGAGTAGCGCGCTCCGCCGGCGACGCGGGCCAGCGTAGAGAGCGCGCCGAAGAGCGCGACGCCCGTTCCGAGCAGGGCGAGCGCGGGCGCGAGGCGTCTCAGAACGAGGATCAGGACGGCCGCCGCGAGGGGGCCGAGGATCGTGAGCGCCGCCAGCGTCATCCCTTGAGCTCCCCGGCCTCTTCCGCCTCGACCGAGCCCCTCGCCCTGAAGCGCGCGGTGCCGACGCCGAAGCCGACGGCCATGTCGAGGGCCATCACCGTCATTATGATCAGAAAGAAGGTCTGGCCGGGGTAGACCGTGGGATGCAGGAAGCGCCAGAAGGCGACCAGGTTGACCAGCGCGCCGCCCAGCATCACCTCGACGCCCATCATGATCATGACCAGGTTCGTCTGGCTCAGAGCGCCGTAGAGCCCGATGCCGAACATGATGGCCCCGACGAGGAGCGCGACGTAGAGCGGCATCATTCGCGGTCCTCCTTCCGCTTCGTGGCGCTTCTGGTCGCCACGGCGACGGCGGTGGCCGCGACCATGGCCGTGAGTATCGTCACGCCTGCGGTCTCGAAGATGAGCATCGAGCGTTCCATGAGATCCAGTCCAAGGCCCCTCAACTGCGCTTGCGGGCCGGGCGCAGTGGCAGCCGGGTTCCCCCAGCCGGCCAGAAACGCGATGCCCAAAGCGGCGAAGGCCCCGATCACGCCGGCGGCCTGGGAGAGACGCTTCTGGTGCGTCATCTCCATCTGCCCGAGGCCGCCTGGGTCCATCATGAACATCACCATGAAGATCGCCATGATCGCCATCTCCGTCGCCATCATCATGATCTGCAACACCCCGAGGAACTCAGCCTGCATCGCCAGGAACATCGCACCCAGGGCCGCCTGCGAGAACAGGAGCGCCAGCGCGGAGCGGACCATCGAGTGGGTGCGGAAGACCACGACGGCGAACCAGATCGCCGCGATACCGAAGAGGCCCATGAAAGCTGTCTGCAAGATCATCTCGGCACCAACCCTTGGCAGCCTACATGGACATCGAGGACGACGACCCGGCTATGAGAACGATGCCCACGTAGAGGATGTTCAGTAGCGCGAGTGGGATGGCGATCTTCCAGTACCACGCCAGCAGGTGTTCCTCGCGCAGGCGCGGCACGTGACGGCCCGCAACGAGCATCACCGCCGCGACCGCGAGCGTCTTCGCCGCCGTCCAGGCCCACGGCGGCAACACCGGCCCGTTCCACCCGCCAAGGTAGAAGACCGTGACCGAGGCCGCGAGCGTCACCACGAGCACCGCGCGGGCCAGGCGCATCACGGCCAGACGCCAACCTGTGTACTCCGCCGTTACCCCGCCGGCGAGCTCGCCCGGCGCGGTGGGCAGGTCGAACGGCGGAAGGAAGCACACGGACATCGCCGCCACGAAGAAGACCACGAAGCCCACGGGCTGGTAGACAGCGTTCGGGAGCGTGGCCTGAGACTCAACGATCTGCGTGGTAACGAGCGACTCGGCCCGCATCGCGACGCCGACTATGGTCATCACGATGGGCATGGAGTAGCCGACGAGCTGGCCCAGAAACCGGAAACCCCCTACCATCGCGTAGGCCCCATCCGGTCCCCAGCCCGCCATGAGAAGCGCGACCATCACGTAGGCGAGCGCCGCGTTGACGAACAGGGCGCCGGTAGCGAGGTCCGTTATGATCAGACCCGGCGAGAGCGGCAGCACCGCCGCGGCGAGCACCGCCGAGACGAGCAGCAAGACAGGTCCTACCTCGAAGAAGATCCTGTCGGGCTTCCTCGGCACGAGCGACTCGCGTCCCAGGAGCGCCACCCCGGAGAGCACCGGCGCCGCAGGCCGGAAGCGTCCGGTCGAGACCCACCCCTCCAGCACGGCGACGAGGTAAGCCCCCACGAGCAGCGCGAGGATAATGAGGACGGTCGTCACCGCACTACCTCCCACGGGGAGAGGTCCAGCGACGCGACCCCGACCAGGGCGTCGGCCAACTCCCGTTGCTCGGTAACGCCCTCGACGAGGCCCAGGTGCCTCGCCGAGGGCGTCTCCAGCTCCGTAATCGTCACGTCGCCGTCCTCGAGCGTTAGCGCAAGGTTCGCTGCCCCGCGCGGCGTCTCAACGGTAGCCGCGCCCCTCCCCGAGGCGCCGTCGATTTCTGGTGCGGCACCGGGAGTGGATACGCCGCCCGCTTCTTCCACGAAGCCGAGGCTCTGCTCCGCCTCCGCCAGCCGCGCCCGCAGCCGGGCATGAGCGTCGTCTCCCTCCAGGACGACTGGCTCGAAGCCCAGAGGGAGGTAGGTCTCTTCTTCCAGGCGGGCGTCGATGCGCCGTCCACCGGTCCTTGCCACCGGCCCGACCGCCCTGTCGAGGTCCGGTACCCTGCCGACCCCGGCCAGCTTGCGCCGCAAGAGCGGCGTCCGCTCCACCCGGCGCGTGAACTGTCGCACCCTGGTTCGGATGCCGGCTACCTCTTCTGCATCAGCTCGCAACAAGGCGAGTTGCAGCTCCTCGGCCCGCTTGGCGAGCCAGGAGTAGCCGATCAGGTAACCAAAGCCAGCCAGCCAGTTCAGGTGGCTCGCCGCCCGCTCGCGCTCCAGCGCGCCCACCCGCGCGAGTGCGTCGCTTTCGTCCACCCTCGCGCCGGCCGCGCTCTCGACGGCGCGCAGCGCCAGCAGACGGTAGGAGAGAGGCGAGAGCGGGTCCAGCCCCGCGAGCCGTTCGGCGAAAGACTCGACCGGGCCGTTCAGGCCCTCCCACGCCCGAGCGCCGACCGCCGAGCCGGCCTGCGTCTGCGCGACGGTGTCGCCATCGAGCGTAAAGGTCAGGGAGAGGCCCCCGGGAAGCCCCGGAAACAGCGGCCCGAACGGTGTCTCGACCCACTCCATCTGCAGCCCGTCGGAGCTGCGCGGCGTCCCCTGCGTCATCTCGACCATCGACATGAAGCCCATGTCGCCGTGGTCCATGCTCTCGTGGCCGCCGTGGTTCATGCCGCCTTTGTCCATGTCGCCGTGCTTCTCGTGAGCAGGCCCTTCTTCGTTGTGGTCCTCAGTGCCTTGGTCCATATTCTCGTGATTCATTCCCCCGTGCCCGCCGTGTTCCCGAGTCTCAAAGCCGCCACCGGCATCGCCATGCGCCAGGCCGTGCTCCCGGCCGTGGCCCTCGTGGCTATGCCCTTCGCCGGACCCTTCGACATATCCCGACTCGCCGTGCTCCGCATCGTCGTGCTCGTCTTCGGCCCCGCCGGGATGGGGGAGCCATCCGTGGGCTTGTCCTCCTGTGTCTTCGCCGGTGTCCTCGTCGTGATCCATGCCCTCATGATGGGCGTGATCTTGTCCCCCGTGGCCGTGGTCCGCATGTCCATGTCCGGCGCCAGCAGCACCCTCTCGTGGGATGAGATCCATCCCGCACTGGGGACATGTGCTTGGCTCGTCCTGGACGACCTCAGGGTGCATCGGGCAGGCGTACCGGGTCTTGCTCCGGAGCGCGGCAGCCTCGAAGCTTTCGGCCTCCGGGTCGAAGGCCCCCTCCGCGAACAGTCGGCGCAGCTTCGCCACGCCGTCATCCAGCGCGCCCTGATCAAGGTCCACGAAGACGTCTGGTCCCGGAAGGGGGGAGACGCCCTTTGCGCCCAACGCGAGCACCGCCCGCGGGCGAGGCATCTGGGTGTAGGCGACGGCAGCCGGCTCTCTCAAACCCTCCGGCAGCCAGCCCACCACGACCAGCACGTTCGCGTGGCGCGGGGTAGGAGAGAGATGCAAGCCCGCGGCCCGCAGATCCAGGCCCCGGGCGCGCGCGATCTCCGGTCCTGGGACGACGAACGCCGAAAGATCCCGCGCCGTCGCCCGGGCGATCAGCCGCCCGAGCCACGACGCCCGTGCAACTCGCGCGCCGTAGAGCGTGGCGCTCGCCCTGGCGCTCACTGGCGCCCCAATGCCCCTTGACTCCAGCCGTAGAGGAGCCCGAGGAACAAGATCGCCAGGAACACGCCCATGTCGAGGAGGGCAACTAGACCCAGTTCCCGGTAGACCACGGCCCACGGGTACATGTAGGCCATCTCCATGTCGAAGGCCAGGAATAGTAGGGCGTACCCGTAGTACCTGATGTGGTAGCGCGCCCACACCGGGTCCCTGGAGGGCCTGCCTGCCGTCGCGGGGACGTCCTTGCCCTCCTCCTGGCGTGGCTTGCCGAACGTGCGGGAGATCCCGTACAGGCTCACCGCCAGCCCGATCGTGCCAACCGCCAGACCCAGGAGCAACGCGTACTGTTGTAAAGCGCTCAAGACACCGCCTCTCCGGGTTTGTGACCCCTCATGCCGTCGGACACCTCCTTACCGATCCGGTGTGCGCCACCCGCCGGTGGTTTGATTCGCGGACAGCCCAGGGACCCTCGTGACACCGCGGGGCCGGCGCCCCCCGCGAGGGGAGTTCCGCCGGGGCCGGGAGCGCCGTCCCTAGATCCTCAGGAACCGTTCCAGGGCGGAGCGCAGGTCGGCGATCATCTCGTCGGCCTCTTCCTGGTTCTCGATGGCCTCCCTGACGCAATGGTCCAGGTGGTCCTGGATCAGGATGGTGGCGACCTTCTCGGAGGCGGCGACGAGGGAGGTGATCTGGGTGAGGATGTCCACGCAGTACTCCTCGCGCTCGATCATGCGCCTTATGCCCCTGGCCTGCCCCTCGACGCGGGCCAGCCGCGCGGCCAGCTTCTGTTTGTTCTCCGCCTTTATGTACCCTTACTCGGCCAACTCTCGGGCGTACCTCCGCGGGGGGTCCTGACGATGGGCGGTTTCGTGGCCCATTGTACCCGGTTCCGAGCTCCGGATCATCACCTCGTCCGCTCGGCGCGCAGTCGCCTCTACGGACGAGCGCGCCGGCGTTCTCGGGTGCACCGTGCTCCCCGGCGGACAGGCATCCGGGCGCCCTACCGCGCCTCTTGCCGTAGGGGCGCCGCTGCCGAGGGCAGTACGAGATAGCTAACGAGGACCCCGACGCCGCCCGCGAGCAGGATCGAGCCCGTCCACAGCTCGGCCGTCCACCATACCCCCCCGGTGAACGCCAGCGCCAAAAAGTACAGGCCGTAGAGCGCGACCGGCACGGCGAAGGCGAAGGCCCTCATGGCCGTCGCCTGCTCCGCCGAGGGCTCCAGCGCCCGGAGCAGCAGGTCGGCGAGGAGCCCCGCCGCCAGCGCGACGGGGACGAACCGGTACTGGCCGTGCGTGAGGGCCGTGGTGGCCGCGAACGCGAACAGGAGCGTGAGGCTCCCGAACGGCAGCGCCGAGGCCCAGCGCCGCACGGCGGGCAGCACGAAGCCCATCAGGACGGCCGTCTGCAGCAGGATGCCGACGACGCCGAGGGCCTGGCCGGTAGCGGTCGGCTCGGTACGGCTGCTCACCCCGGCCCAGGGCTCAACGGTCTGGACGCCGGCCGCGGCCCAAGGCGTCGCGAAGGGGCTGCCCACCTCGGTGACGAAGGCCACCGCGAGCATCGCATAGCCCAAAGAGAGGACCGCCGGCAGCCCTGCCTCCCCCCTGCCCCAAGCCGAGCGCAACGGCCCGCTCACGATCAGGCCAGCGCCCAGAACGAGTGCGAGGTGCGAGGGACTGAGTAGCGCCTCGACGTCCACCTCGATGCCGAACAAGAGGTGCCACGCCACATCCCCGAGGCCCCCCGCAAAGAAGATCCCAACGCCAGCCAGCGACGCCCCGTAGCCAGCCGGCATAGCCTCCCGCGGGGCTCGCCCCCGCGCAATCTCCCGGACGAAGGTCCCGACCAGGAACGCGGCCACCGCCAGAAAGCCAGAGTAGAGCACACCGTGCCACGGCGTGAAAAATGTCTCCTGCGTCGCGGGCAGGCTGTGGTGCGCCCAGACGTCGAGGAGGAACCCGCCCACGAGCCACCCCGAGAGCGCGGCCACCCACCAGTCGAAGACGACGCCCGAGCGCCGCCCGGCACCCCCGCCCTCCGCCCGGTCCGCCGCACGCACGGAACGCCCCTATTCTGTCCCCGTTCGCAATCCCATCGCCATGCCTCCTCTACGAAATGCCGTCCGGTTGTAATATACCCCCTACCCCTATTCTTGTCAAATGGCTTTCTGCTAGACCGATGAGCGGACGACCGCTGGGGTATACGGGTTTCGTGGGTTCTGTCGGATGGCTGGCATCCTCCCTGTGCTCCGCGACGCGGCTTTGCGTTCGCCGGGTCGTCGGGATGTGATCCATCTGCTGGTTCGGGTCGTTGTGGCGCTAGGCGACCTTTACCACCCGCATCATGCCCGACTCCTGATGGTAGATCATGTGGCAGTGGAACGCCCAGTCGCCTAGGTTGTCGGAGAGCCAGTCTATGGTGAGCTTCTGCATGGGCTCGACAAGCACCGTGTCCTTCATAGGTCCGCGCCCGGTGCCGTTCTGTACCCGGAAGAAGTGACCGTGCAGATGCATCGGGTGGGGCATCATGCTCTTGTTCTCGAACTCGAACCGGATGTGCCTGTTCCGCCCGACCTCTATCGGGTCGGCTTCGGAGAAGACCTCGTCGTTGATGGTCCAGATGTATTTCTCCTCGTCGCCGTTTAGCGTTATGGGTACGACCTCGTCGGGCTCTCCGCCGGGAGGCGCTTCCGCCTCCGGCGCGGCCGTGAGCATATCGTAGAGCAGGAGCTTCTTGCCGAGTTCGGGCGGCTCGAAGTCCGCCGGAGGCGGCGAGGCGGAGCTGCCACCGTAGCGGAAGAGGGCGCGCCCGATCTTCTTCGTGCCCTCGGCCTGGGCGGCGAGCTGCCACACCCCGGGATTGCCCGCGTTCACAAGCACGTCGTAGCGCTCGCCCTGGCCGATGCGTAAAGCGTTCACCTCCACCGGCTCGACAGGTTGGCCGTCGGTGTGGGTCACGGTCATGCGGTGGCCCTGAAGGGCCACCCGGTAGATGCTGGCACTCGAAGAGTTAATGAGCCTGAGCCGTACCTCCTCGCCCCGGTTTACCCTCAATTCCTCCGGCGATTCTGGGGGCTTGCCGTTCACGAGGTAGAAGGGGTAGACGACATCCGGCGGCCACTGGCGCGGGACTTCGCCCGTGCCGCCCATCCCTTCCATCCCTTCGCCCATGCCCTCCATGCCGGCCATCGCGCTGCCGCCAGACTCCAGGCTCTCCAGCTTCTGCTCTGGAGTGCCATCTATGCCGTCTAACCAGTCGTCGAGCATGAGCGTGAACTCCCGATCGTAGCTCAGGGACTCCTGTTGTGGCTCGATGACGAGGGGGCCGTAGACGGCGCGGTCAAATTGCATCCCGACGTGGGAGTGGTAGAAGTAGGTTCCGGAGACGGGGACCTTATACTCGTAGGTGAAATCCTCGCCCGAACCGATGGGCGGCTGGGTGACGTCCGGCACGCCGTCCATCTCGTTGGGTATGGGCAGACCGTGCCAGTGGATCGTGGTACCCTCAGGCAGCCGGTTGCGAACCGTCGCCCGCAAGGTTTCTCCCTCCTTTAGCCTGATCTCGGGTCCCGGTATTCCCCCGTTATATCCCCAGCTGGAGACCTTCCGGCCGCCCAACTCAAAGTCAAAGGGTACGACCTCGAGGTCGTACCCGGCAGCGCGGACGCCGTTCTGCCCCTGTGAAGGAGCACGTCTCTCAGCGGCTCCACAGGCGCCGAGGACCATCGTCCCGACTCCCAGACCTGCAAGGCCCAGGAACCGACGACGGGTGATCTTCGAGCGGTGCAGCCTTGGCTGGCGGCTCGATGTAGGCTTCGCATGGCTACTCATCGATCTTCGTTTGCGGAGCTCATA
>JACCSM010000306.1 GCA_013698525.1 Rubrobacteraceae bacterium | reverse complement strand
GGCGTAGAGGATGGGGCCACCGAAATCCGCCAGTGCCTCCCTCACTCCGCCACCGAGCAGGGCTGGGATCGTGCTGGTAAACAGGCTTCCCGGAGAGAGCACGAGCACGTCGGCGGCCTGGATAGCCCCGATCACCCCTCGAGGCGCAGGAATCCCCTCCGGCTCGACGGAGACCTCGAGTACCTGTTTTCCGACCTCGTGGACCACAGACTCCCCGCGCGTTAGTGTCCCGTCGGCGTAGCGGACGACGAGCGTAAGGCTCTCCGTCGCCGCAGGGAAGACACGGCCTTTGATCCTCAGAAAGCGGGACGCCTGCTCCACGCCTTCGCAGAAGCCTCCGGCCATGTCGGCGAGGGCCGCGATGATGATGTTGCCAACGCTATGGTCGTTCAGGTCTCCCGGGGCCTCGAAGCGGTAGTCGAAGACCTCGGCCAGCCTGCGCCGTCCTGCGAGCGCGACCAGACAGTTCCTCACGTCACCGGGCGGCGCGACCCCGAGCTCCTGGCGCAATCGCCCGCTGGAGCCCCCATCGTCCGCGACCGTGACGACGGCCGTAAGGTCCCCAACCCTGTCCCTCAAACCTCTGAGCAGCACCGGGAGCCCCGTACCGCCGCCAAACGCCACCACCTTCATGTTCTCGACCCCATGCACGGAGACCGAGTATACCGTCCCCCGGAAGCGTCTAGCCGGAGAGGGACACGCGGTCGTGCGGTTCGGTGAAGTCGAGGATCGGACCCTTCGGCACTATGCGGGTCGGATTGATGCTCTCGTGGCTCCCGTAGTAGTGCTTTTTTATGTGGTCCATGTTTACCGTGCCAGCGACGCCCGGTTGCTGATAGAGGTCCCTCAAGTACCCTCACAGGTTCGGATAGTCAACGATGCGCCGCAGGTTGCACTTGAAGTGGCCGTGATAGACAGGGTCGAAGCGCACTAGTGTAGGAAAGAGGCACCAGTCGGCCTCGGTTATGCGGTCCCCACAAAGGTAGCGCTGGGAGGCGAGGACTTCCTCCCAGTGATCCAGCGCGTCGAAGACCTCGGTAACAGCCTCTTCGTACGCCTCCTGTTTGGTGGCGAAACCGGAGCGGTAGACGCCATTGTTCACCGGCTCATAGATGGCGTCTATGGTCGCTTCGATGTCATCGCTCAAATCTTCGGGGAAGAAATCGGCATCCGTGGTGGCGAACTCGCCGAACGCAGTATCGAGCATGCGGACGATATCGCGCGACTCGTTGTTCACGCTCGTCTCCGTCACTTTGTCCCACAAAACGGGCGTACTAACGCGTCCGGTATAGTCGGGGGCGGCCTTCGTGTAGACCTCGCGCAGGTAGTGAGCGCCGTTGACAGTATCTGGGATGACACCGGGCTCTTCGTGGAAAGCCCAGCCGTCCTCGCCCATGAAGGACCCGACCGCGGAGAGTCCTATAACGTCTTCCAGTCCCTTCAGGGTGCGCATGATATGGCGGTCCTGTGGGCCCAGGGGCAAGCCCAGGCTACGTACAGGTGATAGCGTCCGGCCTCCGCCGGGAAGCCGCTGCTTCCGTCCGCTGTGACCCAATCCCGAAAACTCGTCGTCGATCGCACGAATCTTCCGTCCGTGTTCTGCCACTGCCTCTCGGTCTTCCACTCGCCGTCTACGAGCATTCCAGGCATAGTGCCTCCCATCTCGTAGCATTTCAGCTTGTCAGCATTTCAGCACGCCGCCCTGCGGGCGGCTTGTCAGCACTTCAGCCCGTAAGAATCTGACGCCGATTGTTCTTTCAGGATAGTTTAGCGTCCGAGGGCCGACGCCGGAGTGAAGATTTCACGCAACTCAAATCACGTCTCATCGAGCACAAGCTGACTAGCTGATCTGCTGATTTGCTGAAGTGCTGACAAGCTATCTCTCCACGTCTCTGTGCCTGATGAATAGATCTATCTCTGTGTTCTCTTGCCTGAGGCGTTCCGTCAGCTCTTCGGTAATGGCGACGGAGCGGTGCCTGCCGCCGGTGCAGCCTATGCCGACGGTGAAGTAGGTCTTGCCTTCTGCGGCGTAGCGGGGAATGAGGAAGGAGAGCAGTCCGCCGGTCTTCTCGAGGAATTCGTTGCAGTCTTTCGAGCCGAGGACCGCCTCTCGTACGCGTGCGTCGTGGCCTGTGAGGGGCCTGAGCTCGGGATCGTAGTGGGGGTTGGGAAGGAAGCGCACGTCGAGGAGCGTGTCCACGTCGAGGGGGGTGCCATGCTTGAAGCCGAAGGACATTAGGCTTACGGTCATCCTGCTTGAGAAAGACTCGGCGAGCTTCTTGAATCGCAGGCGGGTGTCGAGCGCGGAGTAGCCCGAGGTGTCAACGACGAGGTCGG
>JACCSM010000428.1 GCA_013698525.1 Rubrobacteraceae bacterium | reverse complement strand
GCGTCCCAAAGGTTTGTGAGCAAGATGGTGAACTCGTCGCCACCGAAACGGGCGGCGCTATCCCGAGGCCGGAGACTGTTGCTCAAGCGCCGGCTCACCTCGACTAGCAGTCTGTCACCCAGATGATGCCCGAGGCTATCGTTTATGACCTTGAAGTTGTCCAGGTCTATGAAGAGTACGGCGACGACCCTGCCAGCACGCTCGGCGCTAACCAGCTCCTGCTCCAAACGATCGAGGAACAGGGCGCGGTTCGGCAGGTCGGTGAGGGGATCGTGCAGTGCCTGGTAGCGGCTCTCTCGGTAGGCGCGCTCGAGGCTTTCCGCGAACAGGTAAGAGATGATGGCCACGATCAGGAGAATCAGCAAAGAGAGGGTTGCGATGTCGAAAACCGCGGCAACGACGATCATTATGGCGGCGACGACGAAGCCGGCCCAGGGCGCGAGCAGGTAGCTCGCGATGAGGATCGGTATCGGCATCGTTACGAACGCGGCGGTCAGTTCGTCGCTCATCAAGACGAACGATCCGACGCCCGTCAAGACGACGGTGAACAAGCCCGCCAGGTAGACGAAACCGAAGCGGTTCAGCAGGAAGAGCCCGAATAACAGCGAAGCAAAGGCGATATTGGTCGCATAGTATTGCGGTTCGGCCTCGACTGCGTTGTAGGCGGCCACGAACAGCAGGCCAGCCATCATGCCAAGGAGCATTATCGCCTGGACGCGGCCTTTGCGCAGTCGAGAAGGATCCTTGCCCCTCACCTCCAGCAGCGTCTTCAACTTCAAACCGGCCCGGTTTCGCAGAAGGTATCACGGTAGAGTCCGAGAGCGGCGAGGATGGTGCTCCGAACGACGACGGTCGGCGCGTACAGCGCTTTGGAGAACCATAGCTCCGGGTAGTGTTCCTGGAAAGGCGCTTCGTCGACGATCAAGTAACGGGCGGCCCGGTGTAGGCGCTCATGGGGTAGCGAGCGGACCTCGCGATGGTACTGGAGCAGCGCGAGGAGAGTAAGCGCGGTCTCCTCCGCCGTGGGCGCGTATTGCCCCCAGGCACCGCTGGCGTGCTGCGTAGCAAGAAGCCAGTTCACCGTCGCCTCCATATCGTCTGGCACGTAGGAGGGCAGGATCATGAGCGCCCTGCTCGTGGGATAGTAGGGGGAGACGTGCCATTTGTCGCTCCAGAAAGTGCCGTTGTGGCGAGCGCGGAGCACGTACTCTAGGATCTTGTCCCGCACGCGCTCGCGCTCGCGTGCCGGAATCGTGTCCAACGCTTCCAGAACGTGCAGATTGACGCTGACGGACGGGTCGCTTTCGTGTGCCAACACCGCGAAGTGCCGATCGCGTTCGTAAGCGAGCAAGCTCGAGCCGTCGGCATCGTAACCGGCGCGAGAAAGAGCCAACAGCGTCATTGCGGTGTCGTCGGACTCGGGAAGCCCGGTAGAAGACCAGCCGAGCCCCTCTGATCCCCAGTGGCCCAGCAAGTACTCGCAGTTGGTTTTCACCAACTCGTCGTGGCCATCCAGCAGATTGCCGTGGTATAGATAGTACATCGACCAGGCCCTCACGAAAACGTCGCAAGGAGCGATGGGCGGGAGGCCCGCGTCGTAGCGTAGCAGCAGCTCCTCCAGGTACCGTACGCTCTCTGGGAAACGCGCGCGCCAATCGGGAACCTGGCTCAACAAGAACGCCGTAGCCGATGGCGAAGTGGCCATGGAGCCATCTTTCAAGAGCAACCTAGTCGCGCCCTCCACGTCTATTTCGCCAGCGAAGGCCTCCAGAGAGAACAAAGCGCTCGTCCGAACCTCGAAGAGACGCTTTGCCGGCAGTATGCTCAGTTTTCTTGTGCGCTCTCGTTGGTAATGCCGCAGTTGGGTGTAGGGCAGGTTGACGTCAAGCTCCCCGGCTTCGGACAGCAGGGTCGGCAGAATCATCTCGAACCCCACTGTTCGGTGCTCCTCATGCCGCAGTTTGCGCGCGTGCCGCCAAATGTAGCGTTCGCCGGCAAGTCGTTGCGCGTG
Organism: Rubrobacteraceae bacterium; assembly: GCA_013698525.1. Lineage (GTDB taxonomy): Bacteria > Actinomycetota > Rubrobacteria > Rubrobacterales > Rubrobacteraceae > Rubrobacter_D. The sequence goes on along the minus strand of JACCSM010000428.1, from coordinate 1,239 downwards.
GTCTCGCCGTCTACGCCCGAACCGGGCCAGCAGCAAAACGACCGCCAAGGTGGTCAGGAGGCGATCGTGCACGTAGGGGATTGTGCCACCCCAGCTTCCGTCAGCTTGCTGGCGCTCCAGCAGTTGCTCGAGCAGATCGGGATACGCCAAGGTACCGTCAGGGGTGGTCAGCCGCGCCACCCAACAAGTGTCGTAATCTGTTGGTTGGATCGGACGCGACGTCTCCATCCTGAGGAGATCCTCTACACTGTAATCCAGATAAGCTGAAAGGTGCGCGCCACCCCTTACCTCCACGACCGGCCACCCCACATGGGGTTCGCGGCGGCTTCCGCCCGGCAGTGCATCTCTCCTCCTCTTGGGGCACAGGCGTGTCGGACTCGTACGATCTCATCACCCGATGGCGAGACATTATAGACGCTGTGAAGCCTTGAGGCAGCCTTTCTCTTCCGCGATAATCTCGTGGCTGTGCATCAATCGACCGCGGTAGAGAGCGCTGATGAGCGAGCATCCTGATCCTCCCGGCCTGTCGGAGTGGCTCGACTGGCCCACGGAGAGGATGTCGCGGTGGGTCTCCGCCCAGGCGGAACCCGTCGTGATGGGGTGGCCCTACAACGGCACGCGCCGCTGGTACGTCGCATACCGACGTCGAAACCCGGGTGCGAAAGACTACCTGGGAGTCCTCATCCGTCGCCAGGCGGAGCTTCATAGGCTGATCTTCGCCCACGGGGTAAGCGTCATACTCGCCCCCAGTTTCGGGGCTGAGACCCTCAAACGCGGCGAAGCTTATACACGCTACGCCCTTGGCGGGCTGGCGCTCCTACCCGACGACGAAGTCTACCGAGCGCTCATCGATTCTGGGGTTAGGATACGCTTCTACGGCGACTACGAAGAAGCGCTGACGGTCGCAGGCCTTCGGTCGGTACTAGAAACGTGCTCGACACTGACCGACGCAACCGCCTCCGGAGAGGGGCCGTTGCTGCTGATAGGACTGTTCGCCGACGACCCTTACCCGACCATAGCACGCCTCAGCCTCGAATTCGCCGAGCGAGAGGGGCGTCCACCGAACCGGGCTGAGCTGATCGAGGCCTATTACGGGCTGCCGGTACCCGACCTGAGCCTGTATGTAGGGTTTGCACAGCCCGATATGTTCGACGTGCCGCTGCTCGCCACCGGATTGGAGCACCTGTACGCAACGCTCAACCCCTCCCCGGATCTAACCGAACGGCAGCTCCGCGAGAT
>JACCSM010000300.1 GCA_013698525.1 Rubrobacteraceae bacterium | reverse complement strand
AGTGTTCTTCACAGCTTCGCCGCCGTTCGGTATCTTGGTGAGAAGTATCGAAGATCGGGATTCGGCAGGCGTAGAAGGGGAGGCACTCAGGGTATGTCGAGAGGACGCAGGGTCCAGGCGCAGGGTGACGCCACGGCGGAAACGCAAGCCGCTTCGCGCGCCGAGCGCGTGGCGGGGTGGCTGCAGGTGCCGTTGATCATCGCCGCGCTGCTGGCCATTCCGACCATCATTGTTCAGGAGACCGATATCCGAGGAGTCTGGGAGATCCTCGCCGCGGTCCTGGACTGGTGCATCTGGGCAGTGTTCGCGGCTAATTTGGCCATCATGCTCTCTATCGTGCCGGACCGACGACGCTGGTTGCTAAATAATCCTATGGACGTGCTCATAGTGATACTCACTCCGCCGTTCCTTCCGGCGACGATGAAGCTGGCGCGCGTGCTGCCGGTCGCAAGGCTAGTCTGGCTTGTGGTAGTAGCCAACCGCCTCCGCAACGTCTTCTCGCTGCAGGGGTTGCGCTACGCGGCGCTGATAGTCTTCACCATCGTGGTAGGCGGCGGCGTGGTCTTCGTCGCCGTCGAGCCGGGACAGCACCTGAGCACCTGGGAAGGGCTCTGGTGGGCCGCGGAGACAGTCACGACCGTGGCCTACGGGGACATCTACCCCACAACGGCTCCAGGCCGCATAGTGGCCACCGTCGTTATGACCGCAGGCATCGGCTTCGTTGCCCTGCTGACCGGCGCGCTAGCCCAACGCTTCCTGTACGGCTGGAGCGCAGGCGCGGCCCCAGAACCCGATCCGGACAGAGCCGAGATGATGCGGAAGCTCGACGAGTTGTCCCGCCAGATCGCAGAGCTCCAGAAGGATCTGAGGGAGAGACAGGGGTGACCGAGACGATCGGCTTCCTCGCCCTCAGGCCCTGCGTGACCGGAGCGCGGGCACAGCGGCGATCGCGAGGACGCGGCCGTATACGGCGGTCAGGGCGTAGATGGCCACGCCGAACGCGACGCCGTACACCATCACAGGTCACCCGATCTGCCACCAAGGGTCGAGCTGGTCGTCGCGTCTTATGAGCGCGCTCGAGGCAAGGACGACCCCGAACACGCCAAGGGTGAACAGCGCCAGTCCGAGGGCCTGCCAGAGCCGGGAGAGGCCGCCTGGTGCAAGGTAAGGCAGCACGAACTCGTAGTAGGCGGCAGTGATCCCCACCAAGAGCAACAAGACGGCGATGTACACCAGCAGGGTGGTCGCCCGCATGTGGGGACCCGCGCCAACGAGCCAGTCAAGGAAGGCGTAGGCCACGTTGAACGGGTGCGGTGCGCCGAGGAGCTCGGCGACCGTGGCTGTAGCCGAGGGGGTCGCACCGAGCGCGAGCGCGCCGCACCATGGCGTAGAGCCCGCTGGCCCCGATTGCGGAGGCCAACGTCAGCGCCACGTAGAACGTCCCGAGTCTCGGCAGCGAGTGGTCCGCCATCGTGCCGGCGAAGATGATCATGAAGTCGGTCGGGATCGGTAGCGGCTGGCCGAGCTCCTCGATGATTACGGCCAGAAGGATGGCCCCGAAGCTGTGTCTGGCCAGAGAACCGAGCATAACGTCCTTCTCGGAGGTAGCGCCGTACTGCGGCTTATATTGTACCCCGTTCGGATATCAACCTGGCCGTGAGCGGGACCCCGGTCCGCTTTCGGGTCTCACCGCCCAAACGAGCCGATCGTCTTCAGGCGGCCCTGAAGTACACGATGGCCGATGCGCCGACCAGAACCAGAACCAGGACCAGTATCAAGATGGCAGGAAGCAACACCACGAGGAGCGCCCTGCCCGTGGTCGTCCCGTGCATCTCACGAATCCCCACGGTGGCCAGGTAGAGCCGATACAGGGAGAAGATCCACCCTATGAACGGTATCCAGCCCAAGAGGCTCGTCACCGAGGAGTAGGAGATTATCCGGAAGGTCGCGCCAAACCCGGAATGCCCAGACCCCACCACCAGGATCACCAGCAGGTGCGTCACGAGCGCCGTCAGGAATACGCCCACAGTCCCCGCTATGGGGGCGAGCACCAGCCCCCCCACGAATGCCAGAAAGCCCTGGTTGCCCCTAGCACCGAACAGCCAGGTGACGCCCCCGGGGACGTCTATGAAGGTCAGGAGACCGACGAGGACAGCGGAGATTTCGATGCAGATCAGGGCGAAAACCAGAGGACCCAGGACGCTTCCTTGACGGGGAAGGCCCGCGAAGAAGGTCGCAGGCTGGAGTACCATGCGCCTCACGACATCCACGAAGCTGTTGACCGGATCGGAGAGGTTGTAGTCTCCTCCCGAGGTGGTGGTTCTGGAAGCCATCGTCATGCTCCTTTGCTGGTAGGGATATCTGGGATAGCGCTTCTGAACTCTAAACTCATGCGCTGGCAAACGCAACGAGGGCATCGCTCTCTCGGCTCGTTCATCGCACGTCGTACGAGTAATTTTTCGGACACCAGGCCAAATTTGCAGGGAATCTGTCAGTAGGGGCGGTGGGACTCGAACCCACACTCCTTCTCAGGACCCGGATTTTAAGTCCGGTGTGGTGCATTTACCACTGTTTCCAGTTGTTTAGAAATTCCTCTTAAGTAAGCCAAATTCTCATATTGTGCGTTCCTACTTGTTCACCCCTGTTCGTGGCGCGTTGGTGTACCGGATGGTGTACACCACCTTTGGCCGGGAGAAGTCGCTTACCCATGGCTCAGAGACCATAGTGCGGCGCAAGAAGCGTAAAAAGCGCAGAAAGGCCACGGGTGAACTCGATAAGGATCCCGACGCCCTCCACCTCGCACGCGATCCAAACAGACACATCGCCTTCGGTCGGGAGGCGTGCACGAGTGCCCGGGGGCGCCGCTCGCCCGGCTCGAGGGACAGATCGCCATAGGTACATTCCTACAGCGATTCCCCGAGGCATCTCTGGCTGTGACACTCGGTTCGCTGCGCTGGCGCCGGGAGCTATTCCTGCACGGACTGCAGAGGCTGACGCTCGTCCTCTAAGGCGCGAGTGCTTGACGCTCAAGCTGCCTCCACTGGCGATGCAGATTCCACTGGCGGTACAGTTGTGTATAACGGTGCCGTGGCGGGGTCCGGCGTATTAAGCGTAAGAAGCGAAAGAGCCGCTCGACTTGCGGAACTCTCCTATCCGGGGTGCCAAAGGCTGGTAAAAAACGAGAAATATTCTAGACTAACTTTCCCAGGCTACCTGGGCCTTAATATACCACAGTTCACAAGAATCTGCAAGGAACAAGTTTACAAACCAGCACATTCTGATAGACTTGAACACATCAGCAAACACTGGAGGACATAAAAGTTTGAGCGAGGGTCCTCGGCCACTAACCAAAGAACCCTCGCTCACTAGAGAGACACCAAGGAGGTGCCTACATCTTATAGCTCAGTATAGCAATTATTTTTCTGATTCCAATCTCTTGATCTCCTGCTAGCAGGGGGTGATCGAAGTTGTTGACGATGGGCGCGCACGTTGTAGTGCGCTCTTGAGGAGAAAGTTATGGAAGAAACACCACAGATCAAGCCGGAGTGGATCTCCTACAGAGATGCCATGAAAATCACGGGACTTAGCCGCGTCACCCTCTGGAAGCTGACCAAGAATGGGCTCATCCCCGCCTCGAAGCAGGGGCGGGCCGTGCGACTTCATCGGAAGTCCATTGACGCGCTGATGTGGCGTGGAACCGAAGATACCGTGGCGGGGACGGACCTCAGCGAGAGCGGGCACTTCCCGGAGGATCGTTAAATGAGTGAGGCTACCGCAGTAACGCCGGTGGACCCCATTCTCTCCGATCGGCACCGGCACGTGTTGGAAATAGAGTCGGCCATAACGGCAGCCGCGGCCCTAGTACAGCTGGACGTGAGCGTCATCCGTTTGCATGGGATAGTAGACGGTCGCTGCACCTGCGGCAGGAGGGGCTGTAGGACGCCCGGGAAAC
>JACCSM010000308.1 GCA_013698525.1 Rubrobacteraceae bacterium | reverse complement strand
CGACGAAAACGCGCCGCCTGCCGAAGTGGTCGCCCAGAGCACCTCCCACGAGCATGAGCGCGGCGAGCACGAGGGCGTATGCGCCGTATATCCACTGCACCTCCCGCGCGCTCACCCCGAGGTCGTTTTGCATCGCCGGGAGGGCCACATTGAGAACCGCGCTGTCGAGGAAGGCCATCCCGGAGCCGAGAGAGGCGGCGGCTATGACCCACGGTCGCGAGGACGGCCCGCACGGCGCCGAAGCCTTCGATCCCCGGATGACCCCAACGTCGCATGGTTGTAATACGGCTGCCACTATCTTCCTCCTTCCGCTCCCGGTCCCGTGTGCCCCGTCGCCCTCATACTCACAATCTCCGGCGGCGGCTCTCGGATAGACGACCCGCCGCCGGATTGCTCCTTTACTCGGTGACGTTTATGACCATCGTGAGGCCGCCGCCACCTTCCTCTTCGACGTTGTCGTTGGTGGTGTGGTGCGGGATGTGGCAGTGGACGAGCCACTTGCCCGGCTCCCTCGCCTCCCAGATCACGTCGTAACGCTCGCCGGGGCCGACATTGATGGTGTCCTTCTCTATCCGCGCCGACTCGGGGACCGGGTTGCCGTCGGTCTGCACGACCTCGAACGGGCCTCCATGCACGTGCATCGGGTGGATGAAGTTGTTGTTCGAGCCGACGAAGCGAAGCCGCACCTTCTCCCCGACCTTCATATTTATGGTCTCGGTTTCGGGATACGCCTTGCCGTTGATGGTGAAGAAGTTCGGCATCGCCCCCTCCATGAGCATGGCGGGATACGTGTAGCCCTCCTTCGCGAGCCACTCCTGGAGCTGGATGGTGTACTCGAGGTCGTAGTCGTAGGCTTCGTCGAGAGCGGGTTCCTTCGGGTCCACGATGAAGGCGCCGTACATCCCGAGAGCCTGCTGGCGGTCGGGCGCTTTGTGGGAGTGGTAGAAATACGTTCCCTGCTGGCTGGCGGTGAACTCGTAGGTGAACGTCTCGCCCGGTTCGATCGGTTTTTGGGTCACGTCGGCGGGGCCGTCCATCTCGTTGGGCAGGATCATGCCGTGCCAGTGGACGCTCGTGGCTTCGGGAAGGTTGTTTTTGACGTTGATGCGTACCCGGTCCCCCTCCGTCACGCGGATGCGCGGCCCCGGAACCTGCCGGTTGAAGGCGTATGCCTCGACCTGCTCGTCCGGCAGGATGTTCCACTCGATCACGGAGACATCGAGGTCGAAGATTTTCACGCCGTCCTCGAGCCTCGGCTCCAGGGTTTGGTCGCCGCGGGCGTCGGTGGGGGCGGTGTGGGAGACTTCGCCCGGGTCCACCGCGGACATCTCCACCATAGCCTCGCCCGGAGTGTCGCGGGTCATGGTCATTCCGGGGGGCATGATCGCGCCCCCCACGTCCTCGGCGCTCAAGGAAAGGTTGACGAACTGGGCCGGGATCGCCACGCCGAGGGCGAGCGCCAGCACGGTCAGTATCGTGACCACCGCGAGCTGGGGCCGCGTGACGCCCGGCGTCATCTCGTGATGGTTCATACCCGCATGTCCTGCGACTCCATGCTCGCGCGTCGCCTCTGTGCGATGTTCCTTCATTTCTCCTCACGCTCCTTTCTGTCCGTCGGCGAAGCTCGTGCCGTGGTTCGCAAGGACACCGCTCATCGCGGCGTGCGGCACGGGTACTTCGCCGTTGGGGGATGGTTCGGCGGTTTGTTCCTCGTCGGTGGGGACGTGCATAAGGCCGTGTTTGAGGTTTTTGGAGACCATCCAGACGTTTACCGGGTAGGCGACGAAGAAGCCCACGATCACGCCGAGGGACATGACCGCCCAGAAGAGGGGTTCGGTCGGTTCCATCGCGCGCATGTCGCGGCCCATCATCAGGAAGATCATCACCGGGAACATCCCGGTGGCCATCATGTTCATCGAGAGCCACTCGGGCATGAAGGAGTTTTTGACCGCCCCGAGGTACGAGCCGCCTGCCATGTCCTTCATGAACAGCGACTGGAAGATGAAGAGCCCGAAGGCGAAGCCCGCAGCGTACTCCACGGCCAGGTCTACCCACATCGGCAGGCCGAGGGCCGCCGTTATGACTGCGGCGGTGATGATGCCGGTTGCGTCGCCCGCGATGCAGTGGACTGTGGAGCCGATGCCCTGTTTCCAGAGAGGTTTGATGAACTCCTCGTGTTCGCCGGGGGCTGGCTCCTTGTCGGTGAGTACGTAGAGGGCGAGGGCGATGGGACCCATATAGAGGGTGATGAGGATCCAACCCCACTTCATCACCGTCGCCTCGGGGTTCTTGTTCACGAAGCTGTCCCAGATTACGTAGGCGGTCGAGAGGCCGGCAAGAACGAACCACGAGACCGCGACCACGTTGATGAAGCTGACTTCGACGCCGAATATCTCGATCAAACCGCCCATCGCGCCGACCTCCTCTTCGCAAAGACTTCGATCACCATGCCGATCCTCCTCTCTTCGTCGCCCGCCCCGATGCGGGATACCGTGAAGATTAGAGAATGCCCGGCGCCGCTCTTAGGGTCGATCTTCGCCGGAAATAGGACGATTTTCGCTTTCTGAATTCGAGAGCGGGCGTACTCGCGCGAACGCGGGTGTGATGCGATACTGGCGGCGGAGTCTCCCGTACAAAGGCTGGGATCCACACCGGACACGAAAGCGACGATCCCGCATGAGCAGAGGCGCGACGCGCAGGCACCCGATATTCGAACTCGAGCCGACGGCTCCCGACGCGCCGCGCGTCTGCATCGAGTGGCTCGACCGGAACCATGCGATGGCGCACTCGGGGCCGCACGGCCATCAGTTTCTCGCGCTCATATACTTCGAGCGGAGCGGCGGGCGGCAGGCGATCGGCGACCGGGACCGGGAGGTCTTCGCGGGGGATCTCTATCTCGTGGCGCCGGGGGAACTCCACGACGTGAGCGGGATCGGCGAGGCCGAAGGCTGGATCGTGGAGTTTTCGGCGGACGTGATCGAACCCTCGGGCGACACCACCGCCTTCCTGTCATGGCACGCCAACCCGCTCCTCTATCCCTTCGTGCGACCCTCCGGCGGAGAGGTCATCCGCTTCGAGGTTCCGGCGGAGGATCGCCCGCAGTGGTCGAGGCGCCTGCGGGCGATGGACTCGGAGTTGCGCGGCAAGGCGCCCGGATACCGGGAGGCGGTGCTGGCGTACCTCACGCTGATTCTGGTCGGCGTCGCCCGCCTCGGACGGGACGTGGTGGGACATCTGCGTATTCGGCGGCAGCCCGTGCTTGCGGAGGTCTTCCAGTTCATCGAGGACCATTACGCGGAACCCATCTCCCTCAAAAACGTGGCCCGCGATGCGAACCTCTCCTCCGGCTACCTCACCACGCTCGTCAGGCGCCGGACGGGACGCACCGTGCTTGAGTGGATCTCCGAGCGCCGCATGGCCGAGGCTCGCCGCCTCCTCGTGGAGACCGACGAGAGCGTCGAGAGGATCGGGGCGCGTATCGGCTACGACGACGCCACATACTTCGTCCGCCGCTTCCGGAGCTACCACAAAGCGACGCCCGCCTCCTGGCGCGGCGCCAACCGCTGATT
>JACCSM010000287.1 GCA_013698525.1 Rubrobacteraceae bacterium | reverse complement strand
CCTCGCGATAGCCGAGCTGGCGCGCGGGTCTGGGAGCCTGGCTACTTTCTTGCACGTCCAGAGCGGGCTCGCGATGACGGCCATACACGAGTTGGGATCTGAGGAGCAGAAGCGGCGCTGGCTGCCGTCAATGGCGAAGTGCGAGAAGATCGGCTGCTTCGGCCTGACCGAACCAGAGGCCGGGAGCGATCCTGGCTCCCTGAGCACGACGGCCGTGGAGAAGGACGGCGGCTACATACTCAGCGGTGAGAAGAAGTGGATCGGCAACGCCTCCTTTTCGGACGTGGCTGTGATCTGGGCCAAGACCGAGGATGGTAGGATCTCTGGTTTCTTGGTCGAGACCGATAATCCAGGCTTTCAGGCCGACGTCCTTCCCCGCAAAGCCTCCCAGCGCGCCGCCTGGCAGACGCACGTTACGCTCGAGGACTGCCACATACCCGAGGACGCCAGGTTGCCGAAGGCCAGGGGGCTTGGCTCCACCCTGTCGATCCTCACGCACTCGCGCTACGGTGTGGGGTGGGACGGGCTCGGACAGGCAGCGGACTGCTACGAGACGGCCCTGGCCTACGCCGGGAAACGAGAGCAGTTCGGGCGGCCCATAGCTTCGTTCCAGCTCATCCAGCAGAAACTCGTCGAGATGGTCAACGAGATCTCACTCAGCCAGCTCCTCTCCATCCACGTAGGACGCCTCAAGGACGCGGGAGGGCTCGACCCTGCGACGGTCTCGATGTTCAAGATGAACAACATCGCCAAGGCGCGCCGCATCGCGGCCACGGCGCGCGAAGTCCTCGGGGGCAACGGCATCCTACTCGACTACCGCGTGATGGAGCACATGGCCGACATCGAGGGCGTGTATACCTACGAAGGTACGAACGACGTCAACACACTCATAGTAGGTCAGGCCATAACCGGCCACCGGGCCTTCTCCCCAGAACCTCCGCAACGCGCCGAAGAAAAATCAGGGTGACGGTGTAGGGGACCAGAGAACTGGCCGCTCTTTCCGTTGGGATGCGAGAGGAGCGGCCCGGAGGCCGCTCCTCTCTCGTTGTTCAATTGCGGGTGTTTGCTAGACGCGCTCGAAGATCGCGGCTATGCCCATGCCGCCGCCGATGCAGAGCGTCACCAGGCCGTACTGGCCTCCCGTGCGGGCGAGATGGTGCAGAATCTTGACGGTCAGGACGGCGCCCGTGGCCCCGATGGGGTGTCCGAGAGCCACTGCCCCGCCTACCGGGTTCAGCTTCTCCTCTGGCACCTCGAGCTCACGTCCGACGGCGATCGCTATGGATGCGAAGGCCTCGTTCGCCTCGACGGCGTCCAGGTCGTCGACCGAGAGCCCGGCCTTTTTGAGGGCGAGCGTGGAAGCTGGGATCATACCGGTTCCCATAACCGAAGGGTCGACGCCAGCGACGGCCGCGGAGACGAGCCTGCCTGCCACGGGCATACCTAGCTCCTCGGCCTTGCGCTCGCTGCTAACGAGCATCATGGCCGCCCCGTCGTTGATGCCTGAAGCGTTGGCTGCGGTGACCGTGCCGCCGTCTTTCTTGAAGACCGGCTTGAGCTTCTGAAGGCCTTCCACGCTCGCGTTCGCGCGGATGTGCTCGTCCGTGGTGAACTGTACGGTCTCCTTCTTCTGCTTGACCTCGACGGGCACGATCTGGCCGTCGAAGAGCTCTTCTTCGTGGGCCTTGGCGGCCCGCTGATGGCTGCGCACGGCGTAGGAGTCGGAGTCCTCGCGGGTTATGCCATACTCCTCGGCGACGTTCTCGGCCGTCACACCCATGTGGTAATCGTTGAAGACATCCCACAGGCCGTCGTAGACCATGTGGTCGTAGATGTCCGCTTTAGGCATCCCCATCCTGTAGCCGTAGCGGCCCTTGTCGAGCAAGAAAGGCGCCCTGTCCATGTTCTCGACGCCACCTGCCATGACCACGTCCGCATCGCCGAGGGCTATCTCCTGCGCCGCGGAGATCACCGCCTGAAGCCCCGAGCCGCACATCCTGTTGAGGGTCATGCCTGGGACCTCGACGGGGAGGCCGCTCTTTATTCCGACTTGACGACCGGGGTTCATGCCCTGTCCCGCGGAGAGGATGTTGCCGACTATAACCTGGTCGACCTGATCTCCTTCGATCCCCGCGCGAGAGAGAACCTCTTTGCCTACCGTTGCCCCGAGGTCCGTCGCTGGCGTGTCCTTGAGCGCGCCGCCGAAGGTGCCAATGCCCGTCCTTAAGGGCGTCGAGATGACTATCTCGCCGTTGCCGTTACCGTTGCCGAAGCTCACCCTTTACTCCTTCCGTTTACACCTGATAAAAGGATACATCAAAAGACAAAGCCCGGACCGCCCGGCCCGGGCTTCTCTGTACTCTCTCCAAAGTGCCGCTCTCCCGTTACTGGTTGGCCCTCCTCTGTACTTCGTCCAGGTTGCCCCTGTAGTAGGCGAACATGGAGTTGAGGAAGTCCATGTAGGCGTCGGCCGATTCCTGTGCCAGCGCCTGGGAGGCCTCCCGCTGCTTGCGCTGTTGCTCGATCAAATCCTCAGAGAGGCCCCTGTTGTTCTCGGCCTGGGTCCTAAGGTTGTTGATGACGCCGTTGAAGAATTCCTGCGTCACCTGGGCGTTGAGTTCCTGGGCCGAGACGGAACGGTCCGCGATGGACTGGTAGGACTCCTTTAGTGCGTCGGCGAACTTCTCAGCCGCTTCGTTTACCTGCTTTTGCTGCTTTGTGTCCACGATCTCACTTCCTCATTCTGAGCTTGCGAACGTGTTTGTTTTTACCCTTTATGAGGCCCGCGAAACATAAAAAAGAGGAGCGGACCCTTAAGTCCGCTCCCAAAAACATCTACCCTGATGCTACGCTCTACCTGGTGGCCCCCAGGCCCTCCTCGTAGGAGGTGAAGGGTGCGTGGGCTAGGTCCATGTAGGCGTCGAGGGACTGCTCGACGAGGGTCCGGTAGGCGTCGCGCTGGTCCTCTGCGCGCTCGAAGCGCTCGCCTACAACGCTGCGGTTGCTCTCGGCCTGGTGGCGAAGCTCCCTGATGGTGCCTTCCACCATACCCTGCGCGAACCTGACGTTCCACTCCTGGAGTCCCACCGAATGGTCCACGACCGCATGGTAGGAATCCCGCGTGGTCTCAGCGAGCCTCGCCATAGCCTTGTTAGCCTTCTCCGTAGTAGCCATCTGATCACCCTTCTCGCGGAAGGCGCGAACTACTTGCTACGCTCTTCGTCGTTCTTGTCCTGTAACGGCCTGCCCGTGTAGAGCCGGAAGAAGTTGTCCATAGTGTGCTGGTACTGCTCCAGCGACTTGGCCCAGAAGTCGAGGTAGGACCTTCCCGTGTCTGTAATGGTGTACATCCGGCGCGCCGGCCCGCCTCTGGAGGTCTCCCAACTCGACTCGACGACGCCGTCTTTCTCCATCTGCCGTAACGTCCTGTACAGCGTTCCAGGGTTCATCGCCTCGAACCCGAAGGCCGAAGCCCGCTCCATAAGCTCGTACCCGTAGGAATTCCACTCCCGCAGTGATAGCAGGATCACAGGCACCAGCCAGTTCCTCGGCCGCGCCTCGACCCCACGGAACTCTCGCTCCCTGCCTCCTGCCTCGCGATCCTGCTCTTCGTTATTCATGGTTCTCTCTTCCATAATCTATATGCATTTTACATATATATATCGGTCTGTCAAGGGGTTGGACGGGCCTCTTACTCTAGACTTCCCTTCCGTCATCGAGACCAACGACCCCATGTTGGACCTCGTATGAACCCCTTATGGCGGTGCTCCGAGAATATCTGTCTATCGAACATAAATACGTATTACATCTTAGCCGAAATCGGATCATCTTTCGGAACCGTCGTATCGAAAGCGAACGGGATGTGGGGCGCGAGGCTGATGCCTGAAGCCGCATTTTGCGGAAATGGCACTTCCCCAAAGCGCAACGGAATTTACGTGCGTATGGTACCTAGTTTGCGCCTGATTTCTCCAGTCAATAAACTCTGTTCACATGCGAACGGGAAAGGGAGGCTAGTGTGGGCACCTTGAAAGAAGCCGTTGTTGTCGTGACCGGCGCGAGCAGGGGTCTTGGCAAAGCCATAGCGGAGGAGTTGGCGGACGGGGAGGCCAAAGTCGTCGTCAACTACTCCCAGAGCAAGGAACCTGCCGAGGAGTTGGTGAACCGGATCTCGCAGAGCGGTGGAGAGGCTATCGCTGTTCAGGCCGACGTCTCGGACGCTGAGCAGGCCCAGAACCTCATAGACCAGTCGATAGAGAAGTTCAACAGGGTAGACGTCCTTATCAACAACGCAGGGATCAACATAGACCGCACGCTCCAGAAGCTCTCAGTCGACGACTGGGACAAGGTCATACAGGTAGATCTCAACAGCGCCTTCTACATGGTCCACGCAGTATTGCCGCACATGACGGATCAGGGCGGGGGCAAGATCATCAACATGAGCTCGTTCATCGGAGAGGCAGGCAACATAGGCCAGGCCAACTATTCGGCGGCCAAGGCCGGGCTGCTCGGCTTCACCAAGACGGCCGCCCAGGAACTGGCCAGGTTCGGAATCACCGTCAACGCCCTCTGCCCCGGATTCATAGAGACCGATATGGTCGCCAACATTCCCGAGGAAGCCCAGCAGAAGCTCCTCAAACAGGTGCCCCTCGGCCGCTTCGGGAAGCCTGAAGAGGTCGCCAGGGCCGTCCGTTACCTGATAGAAGACGGTGACTACATCACAGGCCAGTCTATCGACATAAACGGCGGTATCTACATCAGGACGTAACGGGAGACGATCGCCCGCCTTCTCGCCCCGCCTACGGGCGGGGCTTCCTGACCTGATGTGTGATCCCGCCGACAGGCAGACCGCCTCGAAACGTTTACGGTCCCGCCCGAGAGCCGCCGGATCACGCTTCTTTCGCGATTGTACATATCTGTTCTGGACACATAGGTTCGACTCGTATACAATTAACTCTCATGCAACAAAGAAGACACCCTCCTGGGGTGTAGAGAGTAGTAGTCCCGAACTGAGAGAGGTGGACCTTTGAGGCTTGACGGACGTACGGCTGTTGTAACGGGGGCTGCACGGGGAATCGGGGCTGCAGAGGCCATCCGGCTGGCGCAGGAGGGGGCGAACGTAGCGGTCCTGGATCTATCCGCGGAGGCTTGCCAGGAGACGGTGGAGGCAGTCGAGGCCGCTGGGGCCGAGGCGATCGCGATCGCCTGCGACGTATCGAGCACACAGCAGGTCGAGAAGGCGTTCGAGGAGATCGCCCACCGCTTTGGGCGGATCGACATTCTCGTCAACAACGCCGGGCTGTTGCGCGACAACCTCTCGTTCAAGATGAGCGAGGACGACTGGGACAAAGTGCTCGACGTTCACCTCAAGGGCAGCTTCCTCTGCTCCAAGGCTGCGCAGAAGTACATGGTCGAGCAGGAGTACGGCAAGATCGTGATGACCAGCTCCATCGTGGCTCTGGGGAACAAGGGGCAGGCCAACTACTCCGCGGCGAAAGCAGGACTTCAGGCGCTCGCGCGGACGCTGGCGCTCGAGCTTGGGCGTTTCAACGTCAACGTCAACGCTGTGGCCCCCGGTTGGATCGAGACCGAGATGACCAAGGAGGCTGCCGAGCGGGTAGGGATGAGTATGGAGGAGATGAAGGACCGCTTCGCCAAGAACATCCCCCTCAAGCGCTTCGGGAGGGTGGATGACATAGCCAACGTCGTCGCCTTCCTCGTCTCCGACGACGCCTCCTACATCAGCGGCGAGACGATCTACGTCGCCGGAGGCCCTTCGAGTTCGGTGATTTAAAGCTGGTCAG